>PLEB01000147.1 GCA_003136915.1 Chitinophagaceae bacterium | reverse complement strand
CCAGATACTATTATTACTAGAAAAATATAGACAACCGGTAATCATTTTTCCACTAAATGGGTATTGTGATCAGCACAATGCCCATTTATCTTTATCAAAAAGAATATGTGGGAAAAGATTCGTGCTTATTTGACATTTACCCGGAAAGAACGGATTGGCGTTCTTGTACTGCCGGCGATCATCCTTGTTTTATTTGTTTTTCCTTATTTTTTCCAGGCGAAACCCGGATCAAAGGATCCGCTTGCTTTTGAAAAATATCAGGACGGAATCCGGAAATTTCAGCCTTCCGAGCCGAAAAACGTCTAAAAAGAGGATAGATCTTCTGAGAAGGAAAGCCCCGATTCATATTCGAATACAGCAGACCGTTTTTCTATGCAGGGGAATACTCCCGCGGGAAAAGACAGTTCGGCTGGCGAAATGGAAAAACGCCCGGATCTTTTCTATTTCGATCCAAACCAGATTTCAGCGGCGGATTGGCGAAGGCTGGGACTAGGTGACAGACTCATTCAAACCATCGAACATTATATTCAGAAGGGTGGAAGTTTCCGGAGCGCATCCGATTTGAAAAAATTGTATGGGCTTAAAGCGGAAGACTTTAAACGGCTGTTTCCTTATGTTCGGATTCGGGAACCTCCGGATGATTACCGGCAGCGTACTATGAATTATAAATCGGATCAGAATAAAATCCGTAGGAATGATCCGGAGAAAGATCAGGGCCGGATGGTTTATTATGTAAATGGCAGGGAATCGAAGATACCACACATATCAAAATATGTTTCCGGCGAGTTTGCCCGAAAAAATTTTGAAGACCTGGATATTAACCAGGCTGATTCTTCTTTATGGTGCCATCTGCCGGGAATCGGAATAAAACTTGCTTCCCGGATCATCCATTTCCGGGATAAGCTGGGCGGATTTTATTCGGTTGACCAGTTGAGTGAGACCTTTGGATTACCGGATTCCACTTTTCAAAAGATCAGGCCTTTTCTGCACACCACGGCAACAGAACTTCAAAAGATAAATCTGAATTCAGCGCGGCAGGAAACTTTGCAGGAGCACCCTTACATACGCTGGAAGCTGGCCAGGATGATCATCCAATATCGGGAGCAGCACGGCGGGTTTAAAATAGTAAGTGAGTTGCAGCAGCTCGGTCAAATGGACCCGGAAAAATTTAAGAAACTCGAACCCTATCTGGAAGTGAAATAAAGGTGCAGGGACAACACGTGTGTAGTTACTGAATTAAAACCAACTGTGTTCTAATCAGAATCGACTATATATGTTTTAGGAAAGGCGGCTTTTTTTACAAGCCTAAGAGGCGGGAAAATTCTTCTTCACGGTCAGACTCTTTGTCGAAATACCAGTAAATTTCTTTATTATTAGTGAAGACAAATTCAATCGTATCATAATTTCTCTTAGTCATTTTACCGGCCGAATTTTTTTCTACAATTCGATTGCCACGGCTGAAAAACAATACATGTGAAAGATTTACAGGGAATGAACTAACAGCTCCTTTGGATTGTGGAGTTGTAAATAATGACATGTGATCAATTTTTATTATTTGTATTTTTCTTATCCTTTGGTTTTCCGGCGTATGACTGACCTATTTCTTTGTTAATGCACGACCCAAATTTACAGCTTTATACCCGCAGGTATCTATCTTAATTAGCTATAAACTAACATCCGTTAGTATGATATTTAAAAATTTTGTAACTTGCTGAGAGGTTCAAATGAATCTTTGACAGCTTGGTTAACGATTGCTTGCTGTTTAAAGGTAGCAACCCCTGGTTGTTGCCTTTTTGTATCCTGAACGCTTACTTATGAATTTTGAATTAGAGGAAATTTCCCGCCAGGCCGCAGCAACCGCCCGGGATTTTGCACAACAGTATATTAAGCCACATGTTATGGAATGGGATGAATCCCAGCATTTCCCTGCGGAGATCATGCACGCTATGGGAAAGCTAGGATTGATGGGCGTAGTTGTTCCCGAAGCTTATGGCGGTTCAGGGATGGGCTATATTGAATACATCCTGATCATCGAGGAAATATCAAAAGTGTGCGGGTCCATTGGTCTCAGCCTGGCTGCACACAATTCTCTCTGCACTGGCCATATCCTCGCCTTTGGCAACGAAGATCAAAAGATGGAATATCTTCCCAGGCTGGCATCGGGTGAATGGATCGGATCCTGGGGACTTACGGAAGCAAATACCGGAAGCGATGCGGCCAATATGCAATGCACAGCTGTCCGGGATGGAAATGAATGGGTCCTGAACGGAACCAAGAACTGGATAACGCATGGAATCAGCAGCAATATTACCGTGGTGATTGCCAGAACGGGACAGCCCAGAACCAAAAATAATGCCACAGCCTTTGTAGTCCTACGCGGAACGCCCGGATTTAAAGGAGGCAAAAAAGAAAATAAACTCGGTATGCGCGCCAGCGAAACGGCAGAGATGATCTTTGACAATTGCCGCATTCCGGACAGCTGGAGACTCGGCGAAGTGGGCGAGGGCTTCAAACAGTCACTAAAAGTATTGGATGGCGGAAGAATATCCATCGCTGCACTTGGCGTTGGCATTGCCAAGGGAGCTTTTGAAGCGGCGGTACAATATTCAAAGGAACGTCATCAGTTCGATAAACCTATTTCCTCTTTTCAGGCGATTTCTTTTAAGCTCGCGGATATGGCTACTGAAATTTCGGCCGCTGAGTTACTCACCATGCAGGCCGCCGATCGAAAAAATAAGGGACTCCCCGTGTCAAAAGAATCGGCAATGGCAAAATATTATTCCAGCGAAGTGGCCGTGAGAACCGCTACGGATGCGGTTCAGATCTTCGGAGGATATGGTTATACCAAGGATTTTCCGGTTGAGAAATATTACCGCGACAGCAAACTGTGCACTATCGGAGAGGGCACTTCTGAAATCCAGAAGATTGTTATTGCGAGGGAAGTGCTGCAATGAAGGATACTTCTTAAGGCATGAAATCTTCGTCCTGCTGCCTGCTGTATTTATCGAATATCTTATCAATTGCGCCTCCGAACAGAGGGAATTTGGATTTGGCAAAATTCTTCATGATCTCCACAGCCTTGAAGGCTTGTTCCTCTGTCAGCCCTTCGGCCTTTAATTTGTCAATGAGTTCTTTCATAAGTTTTTTATTCGTTCCCGGCAACGTGGCCGCCATATCGGGAACAAGTATGTGCGAATGAATCAGGCAACTTTTAACAGGCTCATCTTGCTGGTATCAAATTTCTTCCTGGCATATTCGAGGGTGAGATGAAATTTGTTTTCTTTGGAAGAAGGCAATTCAAACATCGCGTCGGTGAGTATACTTTCACAAATGCTGCGCAGACCTCTGGCACCCAGTTTGTATTCCACGGCTTTCTCTACCATGAAATCCAGCACATTGTTTTCAATGCTCAACTGTATGCCTTCCAGCTCAAATAATTTCTTGTACTGACGGATCAGCGAGTTCTTAGGCTCGGTCAGAATGGACCTGAGTGTCACGCTATCGAGCGGATTCAGGTGGGTGACTACCGGTAAACGACCCAGCAATTCGGGAATTAGTCCGAATGATTTCAGATCCGGTGCATTCACGTGCTGCAAGAGATTCTTGCGGGTAAAATCCTGCAGTTCCTTATTGACATTAAATCCAATCGAGTTGGTATTGATCCTTCTGGCGATGATCTTATCTACGCCATCAAAAGCACCTCCACAAATGAATAATATATTCTGCGTATTGATCTTAATGAGTTTCTGTTCAGGATGTTTTCTCCCACCCTGCGGAGGTACCAGCACGTCGGTTCCTTCAAGCAGTTTTAGCAAACCCTGCTGAACGCCTTCACCGCTCACATCACGCGTAATGGAAGGATTGTCGCCCTTGCGCGCGATCTTATCTATTTCA
>PLEB01000038.1 GCA_003136915.1 Chitinophagaceae bacterium | reverse complement strand
GCCGCAATCCGGTTTTTATGTAATCTTTTCTCCTAGAAAATATCCCCTCATGCCATCTGTCAGCCAGCCTGGAAAAGCCAGTCTGGCTTCCCAACCAGATGATATCCTGCAGTTCGCTTTTAACAGCATCAATAAAAAAAATATTACACTTCTTTCACTAGGTGTTCCTTCGGACGACCTTTTGCCCATCGCCAAACTCAATAAAGCGCTCCTGAATGCGTCGCGCAATTTACCCGGGTCAGGCACCGGCTATGAAGGGCTGGAAGGAAACATTAAGTTAAGAAAGCAGATCGCCCGGCAGGCTATTGCGTGGGATGGAAGGATAACCGTAAAGGATATTATTACAACTTCCGGTTGTTTGAATGCCATTTCTCATTGCATGCTTGCATTGACAAAGCCAGGAGATACGGTCGCGGTGGAAAGCCCGGTTTTTTTTGGAATTATTCAGCTGGCCCAGCAGTTGGGATTAAAGCTTATCGAAATTCCAACACACCCTTCAACGGGTATTGAAATTGATTATCTTAAAAAAATACTTAACCAGGGAAAAATAAAATTATGCTTACTGATCAGCAATTTCAGTAACCCCCTGGGAAGCTGCATGCCGGATGAACATAAAAAGGAAGCTGTCCGTTTATTGGAGTATCAGAATATACCCCTGATTGAAGACGATATGTATGCGGATACCTATTTCGGCGCCCGCAGGCCTAAATCCTGCAAGACTTATGATGAAAGCGGCAATGTGCTTTGGTGTGGCTCTTTTTCCAAAACGATCGCTCCGGGTTACCGGGTGGGTTGGGTAGCTCCGGGTAAATATCATAAAGAAATTCTGCGCATGAAAACGGTTACCGGCCTTTCTTCCACATCCCTTACTCACGAATCGATCGCCGATATCCTTGAAAACGGGCGTTATGAAAACCATCTCCGGAAACTGCGGCAGACCCTAAGGACGAACTGCATGCAGTATATACGTGCTATCAGCGAGTATTTTCCCGAAGGAACTAGGGTCAGTCATCCTGAAGGCGGTTTTTTTATTTGGGTTGAGTTTGACAAAAAATTCAATGTGATGGATCTTTATCATGATGCGCTACGCCAGAAGATCAGCATCGCTCCGGGAAAGTTATTTACGCTGGGGGATCAATTTAACAATTGTACCAGGTTAAGCTATGCATTTCCATGGGATCCAAAACTTGACAATTCTTTAAGGATTTTGGGCCGATTGGCCAAGGAAAACAGTGTTTAAGAATTCTCATGTGACCGCGGGTGGTTTCCACCACCTGCTTTTTTGAATTGAATAGCTCAGGATCCAAAAAATTCTGCTCTTTGTTTTAAAATTTTAAAATTGAAATGAAAACCGGATCACACAGAAGACTATTTACATCACAGATTGTAATCATCTGTAGTTTTTCTTGTATTCTGGCAATCGCAACAATGATCTTAATACAAACACCTTACAAGAACTGCGTGAAAACTCATAAGGGCGTGAATGATACCGCGGAAATTCAGGAATTTCCAATCCTTCTTCGAATAGAAAAAGTGATTTTGGATTCTGATTAATAGCCGCGGGGTATCCAGTGAAAATTATTTTATTTGCCACTCGTCTCAAGCCGCTTGAGAATTTGATTAATCATTTCATTTTGATTCTCAAGATGAATTATAATGGTTTCATTCTCGATGGCTGCTAATTCATTTATTTTGAAATCCACGTCTGCCCTCACATCTGCATGGTAAGATTGGAGGTTCTGGCCAATCATGATCAGTGGCATTAAGAATAATTGAATCATATTTGAAATAAATAGCCAAAGAACGAAGCCAGGATATGGGTCAAACCGCAGATTCTTAGGAGCAAAAACATTCCACCCCAACCAAGAAATCGTCCAAACAAAAATGATTACAAAGAACCCCATGCTCCCAACATGATTCGTAATCCATAGGGCCAACTTATCAAGATTGGATACGTTCTCCGTATTCGTTTCTAATGTTTTGATACAATTTTCTCTGCGTTTCTTTAACTCTCCTAGTTTCAATGGAATGTGTTGTGCCATAAGCAGGATTTGCCGGCAAGTTAAATAATGGCAGGCAGAGGATAATCAAAGCTTTCTAAAAGATTCCATTCGGGAAGGAGTGGAGTTGAATTTTTAGCAGGAATCTAAGCAGATACCGAAAGTTTAAAAGATGCTTTCTGATCCGGCGAGATTAAAACGTGACTTAGGTTTTTTCAGGAGATTTTCTTCGAAGAACTACCGGAATGATGCAGGAAAACAGTTTTGGCTTTCAAAAAAGGTAATTTGGTTTGTTTGGATCGCTGACCTTTTAACCACCTGGCTAAAAGTAATTTTATTTCTTTTCCTCTTTCCTGTTTCTCGGTTTCTGTAGACATAAAATTTTAATTGTTCTATAAGGTACGACTTTTTTAGGCAGCAGTGAAAGATAATTGCTTATAAGGGTAAGCATCTATCCGTTCTCGTGATTCATAAAACGGACAGGGCTGAGTCTAAAAGTGATTTACAATTTATCGGATAATTTGTTTCAACTAACTTAAAACAAAAACCAGCCCGCGATCAAACGGACTGGTTTATATTTTTGAAAAGCGCTTTTACGCTTTTGGATTTAAAAGAAGCCGACGGGTTTATTGGATATGGATTTCTTTTGGGTACGTCGTTCTTTTATGGTCTTTTCATTGGATCTGGACAAAATGGTTTCGGACGGATAGGATTGGTTTTCTTCAGATTTGGATTCTAATCGTTGTCTGTATTTAGTAACCGTCAGGGAACTGAATGTAACCGCCGGCAGGAAAGAAAAAACCGCCAAGATTAGTCAGCGGTTTTTCAAAGAAAGGATTTTTCAGGTTTTACACTAGGATTTGGATCAGTTGGTTTTTCAGGATCTGGTTTTGGTTATTTCATTCGGATTGGATATATCAAAGGTATGTTGCTGCTATCTCTCTGACTAGCGCGGGAACACTCTATCTTATCGTAAGTCTACGATCGTATATCTTCGAGAATGCATTGTAAATCAATGATTCATACTTTAAGCACATTTATAAGGGCTTCCACACGGGTACTTTCTTCAAACTTCTAGAGATCGTCTGAAATGGTCAAATACACCGGAAGGAATGCTATCCGACCAGAAGTTTCATTCCTTTGCTCAGCTTTCTATTTTTGATTTGGCTTTCTTCAGGAGTATTCTCCCNNCGGCCATTAAACTGAGAAGAAACTTATTCATAATAATTCATTTATTATGTTATCATTCAATTTCCGGGCCAGCGTCCAAACTTCTGCTTATCTTAGGTAAAACAAGCATTCCATGGCAAAAGCAAAAAAACCCAACAGTACAAATGACCCTAGTTTCTTAGAAAGAGTTTCTGACCAGGTTGGCCATCTGAAGGATGTGATCGTAGAAGGAAAAGATCATGTGCTCGATGCGACGGGGGGAGCCCTGGAATCGATCAGGGGAAAGATTCATGAATACAGGGTGGACCTCGATAAAAAAACGGCAGCCAAAAAAAAGAAGGTTATCCGCAAGAAAGCGGCCGTAAAAAAGTCATCCAAAAAATTGGTAAGGACGCCAGCCAAAAAAGTTGTGAAAAAGGCAGCAAAAAAAGTTGCCAGAAAAGTAGTTAAAAAACTTACCAAAAAAGCGCCGTCGAAATCAGGAAAAAAGAAAGCCGGAAAAAGGTCTTAAATAAATGTACAGACTGGAGCTCTAGTGTTTCAACATACCCTGCAGTTTCCGATTCAATCATCTCTAAATTCAAGCTCATGTCAGTAAATTCAAAAAACACGTCAGTTTTGGTCGTTGGCTCAACGGGATTTTTGGGAATGGAAATCTGTCGCCAGTTGGTACATACGGGTAAAAATGTTAAAGCATTGGTCCGTTCTTCTACTGACCCTGCGAAAGTAAAAACGCTTCAGAAGTTGGGAGTGGAGACGATGGAGGGTGATTTGAAAAATACCGCTTCAATAAAAAAGGCTATTGATGGAGTAGGAGCTATTATTTCAACTGCGTCTTCCACATTATCACGCCAGGAAGGAGATTCAATTGAAAGTGTTGACAAAGATGGTCAGCTGAATCTGGTTCAGATTGCCAGGGATGGCGGGGTGAAGCAATTTATTTTTATTTCAGTCTACCCCATGACCCAGGAGTCTCCGTTACAAAGAGCAAAGCGGAAAGTTGAAAATGAGCTTTTTGAAAGTAAAATGAATTATACCATTCTGCAGTCAGGATATTTTATGGAAGTATGGTTTGGTCCGGCTGTCGGGTTTGATTTTCCGAATTCAAAAGTTACAATTTACGGGGAAGGAAAAAATAAACTGAGCTGGATCAGTCTGACGGATGTGGCGGCCATCGCAGTGGCATCACTGGATAACGAGGCAGCCAGAAATTCAGTATTTCAACTGGGCGGACCAGAAGCCCTGAGCCCTTTGGAGGTCGTCAGAATCTTCGAAAAACATGCCGGAAGCGAATTTGTCATTGAGCATGTACCTGTAGCGGCCCTTCAAGCTCAAAAAACTTCTGCTACGGATTCGTTGAGCGAATCTTTTGCCGCACTCATGCTGAATTATGCAGAAGGAGACAATATTAACATAAATGAAATCCGTAAAGTTTATCCGTTCAGGCTCACTTCGGTGATGGATTATGTGCAGAGGCTTCCGGTAAAGCATGAAATTTAGCAAAGCGGGGACAGGAAAGTTGGAAATTTGAACTTATTTTTTTCTATCTGAAGAAGCTGCGCTCACTATACAAATAATATGAAGAATAACTCCGGGAATAACAAAGAGGACATATCCTAACAAAACAGCGATCAACCAAAGGATTCCTCCGCCTATATTTCCTTTATAAATTTGCCCGGCACCAGGAATAAGGAAACTTAACAGCGCAGCTACTCCCGGACTCCATGTTTCATGCGCTCCCAGTGAGACTTCTGCTATTCTGTCTTTTACGGAAGAAGTAAGAAATTCACCACAATACCGGCACTTTACGGCTTCGTCATTTATTTCTTCAGCACAAAATGGACATTTTTTCACAATTAGATCTGCTATGAATTCAGTTATACCATTACTAGTATTGTTTGTGAACGGGATTGGACAAATATAGAACCAT
>PLEB01000237.1 GCA_003136915.1 Chitinophagaceae bacterium | reverse complement strand
TGGAAGATATAATTGATATCGGCTGCGAACGGATACTCACTTCCGGTCAGCAGTCCACGGCCATACTGGGCGCAGGTTTGATAAGAGAACTCGTGAAGCAGGCTGCCGGTCGCATTATCATTATGCCCGGATCGGGCGTTCGCGCTTCAAATATCGCAGACTTGAGAAGGGAGACCGGAGCATACGAATTTCATAGCTCTGCGCGCACCAACAAAAAATCAGCAATGGATTTTGTTCAGCGATCCATGCATGAAGAGCAGGAATATGTTATGGCAAACCGCCAGGAAATTGAAAAAATGGTAATCCGGCTGAATAGTTGAATCAGTCCTTATTCCACTTTGGATATTTTGAGGAGGTTGGTGGGCAAATGCAGATCCACCGGTAGACTACCGGTATTAATTATCACGTCCCCTTTCTTAATGAATCCCCTTTGTTTTAGAATTTCAGTAAGGTCCCCGATGATATCGTCCATGCTTTCTTCTTCGGCATAGTGAAAAGCACGAACACCCCAGCTCAGACTCAACTGGTTGATCAGGGTTTTTTCTTTGGAAAAAATATAAAGCGGAGATTTCGGACGGTAGCTGGACAACATAAATCCGGTATATCCGCTTTGCGTCATCCCAACCAGCGCATCAGCATGAGTATCTTTTGCGAGCTTACAGGCATTGTAGCAAATAGCATCGCTCAGGAAAGAAGGAGAGTGCGGTTGTGGCGCGAGTTCATCTTCCCGGTTATAATTGTAGTCGGTTCTTTCCACTTCCATGATAATCTTGCGCATGGTTTCAACTACAAGGGTGGGATAGTTTCCTGTTGCCGTCTCAGCGCTCAACATGACGGCATCTGCGCCTTCGAGTACGGCATTCGCAACATCCGTGATCTCGCTGCGGTTTGGTTTGGTCCGGTCAATCATACTTTCCATCATCTGGGTCGCCACGATGACGGGCTTGGCACGGTGAATCGACTTGCGGATGATCTGTTTTTGGATAAGAGGAACCTGCTCTATAGGAAGTTCCACGCCCAGGTCCCCTCTGGCAACCATAATGCCGTCTGATTCCAGGATGATTTCACGCAGGTTGGTGAGCGCCTCGGGCATTTCTATTTTAGCAATGATCTTCGTCCTACTCTTTTTCTGGTTGAGTTTTTCACGAAGCCCGACAATGTCATTCACCTTTCTCACAAAGGAAAGCGCAACCCAATCAAGTTGATGTTCAATAATAAACTGCAGATCCTTTTCATCTTTTTCAGTTATCGCAGGAAGGGAAATTTTCGTGTCCGGAAGATTGACTCCTTTTTTTGAAGAGATTATGCCCCCCAGGGTCACCTGCACCCTCACATCATTATTGGGTTCTATGCTAACAACTTTTACCTCGAGTTTTCCATCGTCAATCATGATGGTGTTGCCGATTTTCACATCCAGGTGAAGATTGGGATAGGAAACATAGATCCGATCTTTATTGCCGATGAGTTTCGTATTCGTGAAGGTGAGAATTTCACCCTCATCAACATGGATGCTTCCGCCTTCTATTTCCCCAACCCTGAGCTTCGGACCCTGCAAATCACCCAGGATGGCAATATTAAACGGTTCATCGGTATTGATCTTGCGAATATGATTAATAATCTTCATTTTATCCTCATGGCTACCGTGGGAGAAATTCAACCTGAATACGTTTACGCCGGCCTTAACCAGGGAAAGTAACTTATCGTATGTATCGCAGGCAGGTCCGACTGTCGCCACAATCTTGGTCCGGTGAAACGTATGTTCAAGCCCGGCCTGCTTGTCCATTTGCCCGTGAATGTATTTGTCGATGTTTCTTGACATGCTAAATTGGTTGAATGTTTAAGGTTTTTTGAAATTAAAAAGTAAAAATTAAAAAGTAAAAAATGGAGGCTTCAGTTTTTACTTTTTAATTTTTACTTTTTAATTTTTACTTTGAAGCTCATGACGCTAAAATTTTCACGATCTTCAGCCAGTCGTCGCTGATTTTCTGTTTGGCTTTCACAGCTTTTTCCAATGGGGTAAAATGCATTTTATTATTCACAATCCCCACCATGACATTAAATTTTCCTTCGAGCAGACATTCTACTGAGGAGTAACCCATACGGCTGGCAATTACGCGGTCAAGACAGGAAGGTGATCCTCCGCGTTGGATATGTCCCAGGATGCAGACCTTGGTATCAATATTTGGAAGTCTTTGTTTCACAACTTTCGCAACTTCTTCCGCACCGCCGTAATTATCGCCTTCGGCAACCACAACGAGGTTTACCAACTTCTTTCTTTTTTCCTTCTCTTGCAGGGAGCTGATCAATTCCTCGATATACGTTTTTCTTTCAGGTATGAGGATGTTCTCGGCCCCCGTGGCGATGCCACTATGGAGTGCAATATACCCTGCATCCCTGCCCATCACTTCGATTACAAAAAGGCGATCGTGTGCGTCTGCCGTATCTCTTATTTTATCAATGGCTCCCACGGCGGTATTCACTGCAGTATCGAATCCGATGGTGAAATCTGTGCCCGCAATATCTTTATCAATCGTTCCCGGCAATCCGATGCACGGTATTTCAAATTCGGTGCTGAATTTATGCGCTCCCCGGAAGGAGCCGTCACCGCCAATAATGATAAGGCCGTTAATACCCAGTTTTTTAAGACTGTTATATGCACGGGAACGACCTTCATATTCAAAGAATTCCTTGCAGCGGGCAGTTTTCAAAATAGTACCACCCCGCTGTATAATATTGGCAACGCTTCGGGAATGAAGAGGAACAATATCGTTTTCTATCATGCCGCTATAACCGCGCATGATTCCATAAACCTCAAATCCGTAATAAATTCCTGTGCGAACAACGGCACGAACGGCGGCATTCATTCCAGGCGCATCGCCTCCGGAAGTGAGTACCCCTATTTTTGATACTTTTTGTGGCATTAACTAGTAAAGAGTTGTATTCGTTGCATCAGGTTCAACTAAATGACAAAAATTTTTGAAATTCTTTAGTCTTTCCAAAACAAGTCCCAAAAATAAGCATTTTGAATGGAAACGGAACGCTGATGGCGTGTTAATAACAGAAAGATGCAAAACAATGGATCATCCCCGAGATTATTTTCCCGATATAAAAATTCATTATTTATTTTCGGCAAACAATGAAAATATTAGTTACGGGTATCAATGGCTTGCTCGGCCAGCATCTGATCCGCCAGTTGGCGGGCATGAATCATCATCAGGTGATTGCTACGGGTCGCGGAGTTCAAAGAGTTCCCCGGGATGCTTCAGTAAACTACATAAACCTGGATATCACAGAAGTCCGGCAGACGCGCAATATTATCCGAAAACTCGCACCGGATATATTGGTTCACGCTGCTGCCATGACCCAGGTGGATGATTGCGAGCGGGATCAGAAAAGGAGCCTGCAGGTGAATGTTCTCGCCACGCAAACCCTGTTGGAAGCTTGTTCAGGCCGGAATACCCATTTCATTTTTCTTTCCACGGATTTTGTATTTGACGGGATAAAAGGAAATTACAATGAAGAAGATCCTGTAAATCCCGTCAACTGGTATGGAGAAACCAAGGCCCTGGCAGAAAAAAAAGTAGCTGAATATTCCGGTGCCTGGTCCATTGCCCGAACCTGCCTGCTTTATGGCATGCCGTTACATTCATACAGATCTAATATTATTTCCTGGGTAAAGTCTTCACTGGAAAAGGGGGAACATATCCGGGTTGTGAATGACCAGGTGCGCACACCAACGAATGTAATGGATTTCGCAAATGGGATTCTTCTGATTCTGGAACAAAGCGCCACGGGTCTTTTCCATTTGTCTGGAAACGAAATCATGACGCCTTATGCATTAGCGATTTCCGTAGCGGAATATTTTTCCCTGGATAAAAATCTGATTGAAGCAGTGGATTCTAGCACTTTTTCGCAATTGGGAAAACGGCCCTTGAAAACAGGATTCGATATCCGTAAAGCAATCCGGGTACTTGGCTTTTCGCCACGT
>PLEB01000402.1:9061-13417 GCA_003136915.1 Chitinophagaceae bacterium | reverse complement strand
GAATTCAACGCACTGCCATTCTATCATAAACTGGCATCTGTTCTGGTAATCCTGATTGCCATTGGTTACCTGGTCATTCTGGCAAAAGAATTGTTGAGTCCCATCATTTTTTCCTGTTTATTTTCTATTCTACTCCTTCCGCTCGCAAGTTTTCTGGAACGCAAATTCAGGTTGCCCAGGGGAGCGGCTTCCATGCTTGCGGTCATTCTTTTGCTGGCTGCCATTTCACTTATTGTATATGTTGTCGGCGCACAGATCGGTGCGCTGGCTGACGACTGGCCACAGTTTAAGCAGCAACTGTTTAGTTCGCTTAACGATCTGCAGCACTGGATTTCGCGCAAATATCATATTAATGCGCACAAGCAATTGAATTATGTTGAGTCCGCTACCTCCCAGGTTCTCGCCACCGGCACCACTGTTGTAGGAGCTACATTACTATCCCTTTCATCGATCCTTTTATTTCTGATCTTTACTTTTATCTACACATTCTTTTTTCTTACCTACAGAAGGCTGATCATGACCTTTCTCATTTCCGTATTCCTGGAAGAAAATTCCCTGGTTGTACATGAGATCGTTGAAAATGTACAATTTATCCTGAGGAAATATATTCTTGGATTATTCATTGAGATGGTCATCGTCTCTACTTTTGTCTGTATTGTATTCTGGGCACTCGGTGTGAAATATGCCATATTGCTTGGATTGATCACAGGACTGTTTAATATCATTCCCTACCTGGGTATCTTCACAGCCCTGCTTTTGAGTGCACTGATCACCTTTGCCACGTCCGTAGTTGCCGGTAAAGTCGTGCTGGTGATCGTTACGCTGGTGGTCACACATCTGATCGACAGTAATGTGTTACTGCCGGTTATTGTTGGTTCCAAAGTGAAAATAAATCCGCTGATTACGGTGCTGGGCGTGGTGGTGGGTGAAATGATCTGGGGAATTTCCGGTATGTTCTTATCCATTCCGGTCATTGCCGTTTTGAAGATTGTTTTTGACCGGGTTCATAGCCTTAAACCCTGGGGTCTTTTATTAGGAGAAGAAGAAAGGCCCCTCCGGACCAAGGCTATTTCTTTGTCTTTGGGAAATGAGCCGGAGAAATAAACCCCCGGATCTTACTTATCTACATTTAACCTGCAGGAATTTACCTTCAGGAATTTTCTCCCTTTGCAAATTCCCTGAATACCCTGATTGTATTTTCGAGGGATTTTTCCACTTGCTTTTTGTCCAGTAGCTGGACATTGTACAGTCCGTTTGGTTTCATGCCCGCCAGCATTTCATAATCCGGGCCGTTTCCAATATATGGGTTCTGAGATGTTAAAGCCGGTTTCATCTGCTTTTCAGAAATGAGTTTATCAAGTTCTTTCCGGGTGAGATCAGATAATTCGAAAGACATGCCTTCGGTTTTTCCAAAGTTCGCAAAATATCGACCCGGACAAAATCCGGATGCTGATTTGATTACAAAGCATTTGTTAATGCTTATTAGATGCGCCGCCCATGATCAGAAAAATTGCCCGATAATTCAATTAACGCTATTTCCTTTAAAAAGTAGGGTCTTTTAACTGTATGGCCCAATCAGGAATTTGCTATTTCTGATTGACGGTAGTCCCAAACCAAGGGATTCTTCCCGGTAATATAATAATGGGGATAAACTTTTGGTCCGCCAGCTCATATTTCCGAAAAAATCATGCGGGAAGGTTTTACATTTGCATTATGGCAGTTTTGAAAAATGTGCAGTTTTCGAAGTTGATAAAAGCCGAAGGTCGTTTGCGGGAGTTCAATTTCAGAAAGAGCAATGGGATTGGTGGTGCAGTTTACCATGTCGATGTAAGTGACGACCGCGGCAACCGTTATTATCTGACACTTTTATCTGTGGATAATGTCTGGACCGTTCAGGAAGAAAATCTTCCGCCCTGGATAGTGGAAGCCGTCCCGCAATTCAATCCTGCTATTCAAGAGCAGGAAGCTTAATCGGATTCAGTCTACTTTTTCTCTGCCACGACCGCCGTTCCGTAAGCCAATACTTCGGTAATCCCATTCATCACTTCATTGGCATCATAGCGCATATTGATCACAGCATTTGCGCCTCTTTCATATGCATGCTGCATCATATGCTGAAAAGCTTCCTCGCGCGTCGTCTCGCATAATTCAACATAAATAGATAACCGGCCACCGAAGAGACTCTGGATTCCGCCGGCCATACTGCCCAGGATGCTGCGGGAGCGGACAGTAATACCGCGGACCACACCCAGGCTTCTTACTATCTGGTAACCGTTAAGTTCAATGTTCGTGGTAATCATTGCAGGGTCAATCATAATAATCATTTTAAATGAAATTGAATGATCAGGGTTGATAACTGAAAACCGATTTCTTATCGCCGATCATCAGATCAAAATCGCCGGCTTCCGTTACCGTTTTCAATTGGGCATTTACAAACGCCAGATCGTTTTTGTCAATCGTAAAGTTCACTTTCTTGGTTTCTCCCGCTTTCAGCGAAATCTTCTGAAATGCCCGGAGGCGTTTCATACCGGGTGTTATGCTTGCATAGTGCTGGTGGGTATAAAGCTCAACCGTATGTTTGCCATCGCGGTTCCCGGTATTACTAACGGTAATGCTTACCTGTAATTTCCCGGCGCCATTCAGGGTTTTAGTATTTAACTGAATATCACCATACGAAAATTCCGTGTAACTAAGTCCGGATCCGAAGGGGAACAGTGGATCATAACCATCCCAGGTCATATTGGCATTGAAGATTTCTCTTACGTCTTCCGTATGTTTGCGGTCGTATAAAACCATTTCCCCCATACTTCTTGGATAAGAATAGGGGAGTAGTCCATCAGGATTGTAATCGCCCGTTAACACATCGGCTATGGCCTCGGCGGATTTTCTCCCGGACCAGTATGCCATCAGTATTCCCTGCATTTCCGGCTCGATGGATGTAATGAGTCTCGGTCTTCCTTCAGAAAGAACCAATATTACCGGCTTGCCGGTGTTGGCTGCGGCCCTGGCGAGGGCCAGCTGATTTTCGGGAAGAACGAGATCGCGGATATTACCCGGACTTTCCGCATACGCGTTTTCTCCCAGGCAGAGGACGATGGCATCCACATTTGCCGCTGCCTCTTTTAGTTTTGCTGTGTCGAAATTATCTTCACTTTCAAAGCCTTTGCTTCCGGCTACCATAACCTGACCCGGACTAAACTTTTCCTGCAGCGTTTGCACAATGGTCTTACTGTCTTCAGGATACCATCTCTCATCCCTGCCCTGCCAGGTATAAGACCAGCATCCATTGAGTGCGGAGATGCTTTGAGCTGCAGGACCGGCAACAAGAATTTTTTTATCTTTCGACAGTGGTAAAATATGATTTTGATTTTTTAAAAGCGTCATGGCTTCATGGGCAGCATCGAGGGCGATGGATTGATATTCGGGTTTTCCGAAATTGGATTCGCTCCCTTTTTCCGGATAGGGATTATCGAATAACCCCAGGGCATATTTTAACGTGAGTATCCTGCGGACGGCATCATCGATGCGACTCATGGAGACTTCCTTTTTTTCTACTGCCTCTTTCAGCAAATCGAAAAAAGAAAAATCCGTAGGAACCATGCTCATATCCACGCCCGCATTCACCGCAAGCACAACGGCCTGCCTCGGAGTAGCGGCAACAAGCTGGCGTGTGTGCAGGCGGATGATGTCCTCCCAATCGCTGACAATCACGCCCTGAAATCCCAATTCTTTCCGGAGTACATCGATAAGCAGGTAATGGCTGGCATGAACCGGAGTTCCATTGATCTCTCCGGAATTTATCATGATGGTGGAAGCACCAGCCTTAATTGCTTCCCTGAACTGAGGCAGATAATACTCGCGCATCTCAATCTCAGGAATATATGCCGGCGTTCTGTCTTTCCCCGTTCTTGGATCTGAATATCCCAGATAATGTTTCATGCAGCATGCAACAGCTGTTGGATTGGTCAATCCATCTGCCTGATAAGCCCGGACCGCAGCAGAACCCATAGTTTTTCCGATATAAACATCCTCGCCATATGTTTCAGCAAACCTTGACCAGAGTGGCTGTCGTCCACAATCCAATACAGGCGCAAAATTCCAACGAACGCCTGATGCACGAAGTTCCTTTGCCGTCACAGCTGCGGCACGGCCAACAAGTTCCGGATCGCGCGTAGCGGCCATGCCAATACTTTGCGGGAAAAGTGTTGAATTTAGCGTATAGGTCTGACCGTGAATTCCATCCAACCCATAAAGTACCGGAATTTTCAACCTGCTTTTTTTTGCTTCATCCTGTATGGCTGTCTGGATTTGCCGCCAGGTCTGGACGGAAAAACCATGAACCGTCGTATTTAGAAT
>PLEB01000402.1:0-8980 GCA_003136915.1 Chitinophagaceae bacterium | reverse complement strand
GAAAAATTAGGGCGAAAGCGGCAAGCAGCAATTGTTTCATGGTATTTATAGCTGTTTTGGGTTTTGCAGAAGTATAAAAATAGATTATCTGTGGAAATTTCAATGTGCTTCTTTTAGCCATTTTATGCAGAAATTGCTACCCGCTGGATGGGAGAGAATCGGCCCCCAAGCAGACAATAAACCCCGGCCATCACCGTTTTCAAATAGCGATTTTACCCCTAAACCTCAGCCTGTTATGAAAAACATCGTTATCACAGCCCTTGCTGTAATCTTTTCCCAATTAACCTTTTCTCAAACCTTTATGCACGGGTTCGGAATTGTTACTTTCGTTCAGGCATCACCGGGCTATAGCACGGCTGTCACGGGGGGGTTCACTTATTCACCCAAGGTTAGTTTCATGGAAACGGATAATACCTCTCTTTCAGTCGGCATTCCATTAAGCGCAGGTTTATCAGGATCTTACTCGTATTCAACTTATGGAGGAGAAACTGGTAATATCGGATTAATGGTTGACGCGCCGCTGATACTCAATTTCAATGTTGGTGCAGGATCAGGTAAAGAAACAGCAAGCCGGTTCGGCTTCTTTGCGGGCGGCGGTTTTGGCTACCACGCGAGTTCAAATCAGGCAACCGATCTTTACGGTAATAATTATTCTTACAAGGTTGCAGGCTTTGGTCCGGTAGGTAACCTGGGCTTCCGAATCGCTGTGGGCAGGCGCTCAAAAAATATAGAAATTCGTTTTTCCTATATGAAAACCCTGGATATCAGCAAATCAAATCTATATGGTCTGGGAGCCATTTTCAATTTGTGATGAATGATGCGACATTTGCCGGCACAGCTCAACTCAGGGCCTGGATCTCCCGCAATAAAATCCCTCTTGAATAGATACCCCAATCTTTGACGGGTTCAATTCCTTGAATTCATTTTCATTTGCCACCGGCAGGGGAGCATTCCAAGAATCGTCATGTTTAACGATATATACAATAGTCCCATCTGGAAAATGGGCTTCGGTCATTTCTTCAGGCATCTGGTATGGAATAGGTGGTTTCAAAAGGATTTTGTTGACCACGATCAATTCGCGCGCGTAATAAAATAATCCGATGGAACCCATGAATACCGCAGCGAACCATCCTACAATCTGCAATTTTTTTTTAAGGAAATAATTCAAAAGGATCGCCAGAAAAAAAATACAATAGATACTCATAAACCCGTAGCCGAATCTGAAATCCGGCCCTTTCAATAACCAGAGGCTGATTCCGCAAACTCCTGTGGCCGCCAAAATAATATGAAAAAGGTATTTACTAAAAAAACCGATGCCCTGCCTGATCATCATCGTAATGCCCATCACTACAAATGCCAGTGTTGCCGTTATCGTACTCAGGAAAAAGGTTTTCTGAAATATAGTTTGCCGTGGAAACCATTTAGGGAACCATTGTAGCACAGATTCAGCAAAGGGCCGGCCATAGGATTGTGTGGGATCAGCCGCCATCACCATGATTGCCGATTCCTGAAATTTCACGAGGCTGATTTTTAGGTTCGTTAAACCTGCTGATTACCGAGTGAATGAAACTGCCGATACTGTAATTGATGGCAGTGATATAAATCCATGTAAAAAGGATATAGATCATATTAATAAATACCCCGAGCTTTCAACCTCCTTTCGCTACTGGGGGCGAGACGTTATGCATTGAGCGTTCTAGGCTTTTTCTTCCGATTTATCGGCCAGTTTTGTGATATCACCTTTTTTAAATAGAATTCCCTCAAGAATTTCTTTCCAGACAGGCTTTTTTCTCAATAAGAATTCCAAATCCATTCCGAAATGTTTAAATTCTTCTTTTTGCGCATCCTGCATGACTGCCCTGGCCGCTTTATCCTTTTCCACCGAAATTCTTTGTTCATACCAGTTGATGGCCTCCGCTTCTTCACCGAGAGATGCGATCATCCGGGCAAACGTGCGAACTTCCGGAGAAAGCTCGGAGACGGGTTCATGGTATTGTTCAAATCCCATAAGATTCTTATTGAAAGTTTAGTGAATTACCAGACTGGATAAATCCATAGTAAACAAAATGCGGGACAGGCCGGGTCAGATCAATTGGGCATATCTTTTATTAACAAAATCCCAGTTAAGTACATTCCACCATGCAGTAATATAATCTGGCCTTTTATTTTGATATTTCAGATAATAGGCGTGTTCCCAAACATCCAGCCCGAAAAGCGGTTGGCCTTTTGCTTCGCTGATATCCATTAAAGTATTGTCCTGGTTCGGAGTGGATACTACGGCCAGTTTTTTATCAGGAGTCAGTATAACCCAGGCCCAGCCACTGCCAAATCGTGTTTTGCCTGCGTCATTAAATTTTGTTTTGAGATTGTCCATGGAACCAAAATCTTTTTGAATGGCAGCGTCCAATGCCGGAGATGGCATTGTCATTTTGCCCGGCGACCCCATCAATTGCCAGAACAGGGAATGGTTATAATGACCGCCTGCATTATTTCTCATCTTGGCAGAATACTTTGAAACCGAACCCAGCAATTCTTCCAGTGTCGTTTTCCCCGTGTCAACGTGTTCTGCTTCTACTGCTTCAGCCAGGTTTTTAGCGTACGTAGCGGCGTGTTTTGTATAGTGTATTTCCATAGTGAGCGCGTCTATCGAAGGCTCGAGCGCACCATATGCGTAGGGTAGCGGATCTTGTTTATAAGGAATGGGATCGGGTAAACTAATGCGATGATCAGAATGCAGCTTATTACCAGCTAAAGCGGCTAGCGCATTTCCGGAAAGACCAGCCACCATACCAGCTTTGCCGGCTGTTGCGAGAAAATCGCGCCGGGTGAATGAATGCTTGCTCATAAAATAGATTTTATTATCCTAAAAGTAGGTATTAGAATCATGCGAACCTAAAGCCGCCTTGCAATCGCGGCTAACAATAAGTTTTATCTCAATAAGTGCGCCGATAATTTCATTTCGAACCATGCAAATGATAAGACGGCCTAATCAGGATCCAATTTTTACTTTTTACTTATAAAGCAAATACTTTTTCCTTCTCTTTTTAAATTCCGACAGTGCAGGCTCCCAGCTTTTTCGGATCGCAGATTCAGGAACGCCGGCAATGATTTGTTTGCGCAGGGAGCCAACCCCCGCAAGCTTATCGAAATTTCCGATCTGTTTGCTTTGGGACGCGTCGAAAAACTTTTCCTTCATTGGGTAGGCCTGATACAATTCTATAAGCCAGTGCAGGTTAAGCTGTCCCGTTTTGCGAAAGCTATCAGGATCATAATCTCTCAGATCGATTCCATAACAAATTGAATCCTGGTACAGCGGGTTTTCGCTCATGCCTGGAATGCTTTCAGGTTTGAACGTAAATCCGTATTTCCCTTTCAGCGCCGGCGCTCCTAAAACGGTAAAAGGAAAAAGCGTTCCCCTTCCCAGACTAACGACCGTTCCTTCAAACAAGCATAAACTTGGGTACAAAAAGATTGACTGCTGCGAATTAAGGTTGGGGGATGGAACTACGGGTAAGATATAATTTGAATTATGTGTGTAGTTGGTAAGGCGGATGATCCTGAGCATGCAGCGGACTTGCCCTTTTAACCAGTTTTCTCCATTGATCATGCGGGCCAGTTCACCCACCGTCATCCCATGCACGATGGGAATGGGCTGCAGTCCAACTCCGGAACGCAAGGAGTCTTCAAGTACGGGGCCGTCAACATAGAACCCATTAGGATTGGGCCGGTCCAGGACCATCAGCAGTTTATGATTTTCCGCACAGGATTGCATTACCTGCTGCAAGGTTATGATATACGTGTAGAATCTGGTGCCGACATCCTGGATATCAAAAACCACAATGTCCACATCCTGCAGATCCTCTTTGGAAGGTTTTGACTTATGGCCATAGAGGGAAATGATGGGAATTCCTGTTTCCGGATCACGACTGTCTGAAACGAGTGCCCCATTGCTAGCTTTCCCCCTGAATCCATGTTCCGGACCGAAAACCTTCACAACCTGTATTCCTGCATGAAGCAGGCTGTCCACAGTTGCTGTTCCGGAGATCGTGGAAGTGGGATTAGCCACCAGCGCTACACGCTTTCCCCTGAGCAGTGGAAAATACCTGTCTGTTTGATCAGCGCCTGTAAGGATGGGTTTCCGGATCGCCTGGCCCTGGCCGCAAACAGAAATCAGAAAACATAAAACGAAGAAGCCATATTTCAATACCATCGGAAAATCTTTTGATACAGAGTGCCTATCCTGCGTTCCGCTTTTATATCAATCGTACAATTTTTTGGCGACTGTTTCAACCAATGACTTTGGAAGGAGCCATACGAAAAAAGCGGTCAACTTGTTGATTCCGCCAGTAATGACTTCTAATTTCCGCTTAAAAAGACTATTGACGGCAATATGCGCAACGGTTTCAGGCGACATATTAAATCGCGCAGCAGCTTTCTGTCCTTTGGCACCGATGTTTGCGCGGTCGATAAAATGAGTTTCTGTAGGTCCCGGACATACACAGGTCACAGATACGCTTGTTCCCTTCAATTCATGATATAGTCCGCGGCTGAAACTCAATACAAACGCTTTTGATGCCGCGTATGCCGATAAAAATGGAACGGCCTGGTATGCAGCCGAACTTGCAATATTCAGGATATAAGAAGCGGGTTGCTTTTTGAGTTCAGGAAGAAAAAGGCGCGTAAGTTTAACCAGTGTAATAATATTCAGGCGCAACATTTCTGAATGGGCCTCCGCAGAATATTTTTCAAAAGAACCGCTAAGTCCGTAGCCGGCATTATTCACCAGAATACTTACCGGAAAATGATTGTTCTGGCACCATGAATAAACCATGTCCGCTGCCTGTTCAGCTGCAAGGTCGATGGTGAGGTAATGACAGGTGACAACCGACACGGTTGAAATTTCTTCTGATACAGTTTTCAGAAGTTCTTCTGAACGAGCTACGAGTAAAAGATCATACCCACGCGAGGCCAGGGTCCTGGCAATGGATTTTCCGATTCCCTTGCTGGCTCCTGTGATCAGAGCAAAAGGCATTTGGGGTAGTTTATGGGTGGATCAATCGGCAGTTAGTTCTGGACCTTGGAAGCAAAACGATGATAAAAAGGGGTCTTGCTATTTTCATCCTTTGGCATGTATTTGCCGGTAATAATAGGAACATACATAACTCTTCTCCTGCTGGCCTCTCCGAGATGAGGGGATTGTTGTGCCCGGTGCCAGATGCGTCCGTCATGCACGGTAAGATCGCCAGGATTAATGTCGAATCCGATTTCCCGCGCATCCGGGTTATTATCAATAAAATATTTCTTTTTGAAGAGAAGGCGAAGAACGCCCTGCTTATGAGTGCCAGGGAGAACTCGGAGTCCGCCGTTCTCAAATGGGCAAGGATCCAGGTGCATGCCCACATTTAACATCGGCATGATCTTATGACCGAGAAAAAGATCCCTCGGACTGTCCGTATGCCATCCCATCTGCGAAAAATTGCTTTCGGGCGTTCGTACGTAATGATTCAGTATCAAACCATCTTTCTCATTTTCTGCAATCCTTCCCTCAAAGGGCTGAAGTAATTCCAACAGAGCCTGGAGCCTTGGATCATTCAAAAATTCGTGAAATGTGGGGCTGAAAAGCGATAAAAAGCACAAACGCTGAATGATTTTATTGCCATTGTGGTCCTTACCAAACTTCAGAGGAACTCCGTTAATCTTTTCTTTACCTTCATCCAGTAGCTTTTTTTCAATTCTGTTGATTTCCTGAATAAAAAATTCAACGGTCTCGGGCTTCAGCACATTACGAAATACAATCACCCCATTTTTATCAAAAAAGGTTGCTTGCTCCCGGGTCACTTTATCTCCTAAAACGAAATCAGGGCATAGTAATTTTTTCATATCATGGTAGCGTTTAAGTCTTTAGCAATCCATACAACTGCTTAAAAACCCTTGAATTGGACAGGATGAAATTAACTTAAAATAGTTATGAAATTTCTATTATTTCCAAAAATAATGAATTAAGGTATGTCCTGAACATCAATAATGGGTTGTTATCCCGATAATTTAGAGCTTTAGTTAACGATTTTGAATTCCCGGAATTAACGCCGGAACGCTATGATTCGTATCAGCATAAACGTTATATTATCCCCGGTTATTTGGTTAACCATTAGTTAATAGACGGCGTTCCTTCTCTGTAAAAAACCGCGCACAGAACCATGCTCCATATGCAAAAACAGGAGCTGCCAGCACATCAATGGTATAGTGTACGTGTTGCACAAGCAACATTATTCCTATGGATATAGTCGCTATACCTACAAAATATTTATCTATCCTGCGTTTCAGGCAAAAGAATATCAGGCATACAGAAGCCGTATGGCCGGAAAAAAACAAGTCATGGGTGATATACCTGGATCCGTAGAACAGATTCGTAAGCGGATCGGCGAGAGGAATCAGCCCCGATGGCGGATTCAATGAAATGGCTGCAATACAGATCAGTCGCGCAACGGTTAGCAGGTTATATCCCCAAATCACCAGTAGAAAAAGGTCCGGGTCCGTCAATGCCCGAAAAGTAAGCAATAGCGTGCTGGCCCATATGATCATGAACACGGGAAGGGACATATTATGCGGGGCCAGCCTATCCAGCAGGATATCAGACAGGACTGCCCCGGAGCGGCCTTGTATGATCTCAAAAAAGAATGGAAAATAAACCAGGGTGGCGAGCAGGACCGCCAGTCCGGTCAAGCATTTTATTCTGTAAGAACCTTGTTGCCAGGCTGTTCGCCAATTATTAGATTTAGCCAACTTGAATTTTGTTCGTTGATGGTTGATGGTTGATGGATCCTAAATGCGAATTCTTAACTGAGGTCTATCAACCATCAACCATCAACACTTTTAATAATGCCATCTCACAAATGCCTCCATAGCTGCATACTTAGTGAGCCCGAGCTGAGCATACAGACTGGCCGTATTGGCATTTCGGTCCTCGGCTCTTTGCCAGAATTCGCGGCTGTCAGCACCCTGAAAAGGAACCATATCCTTCTGTGACTGGTGAATAAAAATACCAAACCTCTTTTTCAATACCTGGTCAGGGCTCATGGGTATGGCCATTTCAATTTCACTTACATCCCATTCCTGCCAGGCTCCCTTGTACAGCCAGACCCAGCAATCCTTTATCCAGGGTTCGCCTGCAGCTTTAAGCCGTCGCAAGGATTCGAAAACTATATCCAGACAAACTTTATGCGTTCCATGTGGGTCAGCAAGATCCCCGGCACAATAAACCTGGTGCGGCTTTATCTTCTTCAGCAATTCCACCGTAATATTTATATCTTCTTCGCTCATAGGCCTTTTTTCTATCGTACCCGTCTCGTAAAATGGAAGGTTCAGAAAATGAATGCCCTCTTCCTTAATGCCTACATAACGGCAGGTGGCACTGGCCTCTGTGCGACGGATAAGCCCTTTAATAGCGCGGATTTCGGGAGAATCCACGCCCGAACTCTTTTTGTCTTTCAGGTAATTTTTGGCATCTTTGAGTATCTGCGAGGATCGCTTGTTATCAATACCTGAAAGTGTCTCAAATCCGACTGCAAAATCAACAAAGCGTGTCACAAACTCGTCCGTAACGGCAATATTTCCCGATGTTTGATAACCTACATGCACATCATGACCCTGGTCATGCAACCGCATAAAAGTTCCGCCCATGGAAATAATATCGTCATCCGGATGTGGTGAAAAGATCAGGCATCTTTTGGGGTAAGGCGACATTCTCTCCGGTGGATTCGGCAGTGGTTCATTTTTGCCGCCCGGCCATCCCGTAATGCTATCCCTCACCATATAGAAAACTTCCAGGTTGATCTCATATGCATCCCCTTTAACTGCAAGGAGGTCACTCAATCCCTGGTCGTTATAATCCTTATCGGTCAAACTTAAAATCGGCTTTTCAAGTTTCAGTGCGGTATTCACCACGGCCTTGCGGATAAACTCTTTTGTCCATTCACAGTCACCCATCAGCCAGGGAGCGGTGAAGCGCGTCAGCAGGGAAGCCGCGGCCTGATCGATGACAAATAAGGTATCATCATGCTGTTGCAGCAGGGATGCCGGCACTTCTTCTGTGGAAGAACCCTCGACCGACTTTTTGATAGCTGGGGCTTTGGAATAGCCCCAGGCCATCAGTATGATCCGTTTGCTCTTTAATATCGTACTGATTCCCATCGTAACCGAAAGCCTTGGCATTTTCCTGATACTTGGGAAATCCCCCGCATTGGAAAGGCGGGTCGAATTTTCCAAAGGGGTTACCCTGGTTCTGGAGAAAAGACTCGAACCCGGCTCATTGAAACCGATATGTCCGTTTGTCCCAATACCCAGTATCTGCAGATCAATTCCGCCAGCAGACTCAATCGCCCGCTCATATTCTGCACAATATTTTTTCATCGCCTCCTTAGGCAGTTGTCCATCCGGAACATGGCAATTCGCCGGATCAATATCTATATGATCGAAAAGGTTTTTGCGCATGAAATGGTAATAACTCTGAGGTGCATCCCGGGCAATCGGATAATATTCATCCAGATTGAATGAAATTACATTCCGGAAACTAAGACCTTCTTCCTTATGCATTCTGATGAGCTCTCCATAAAACCTAAGCGGGGAGGATCCGGTAGATAGTCCGAGAACGCAGGATTCTCCTGACGCTTGTTTTTGACGGATCAGGGCCGCAACTTCCCGGGCAACGAATACAGAACCCTCCTTGGCGTAGGGAAAAATCTCCAATGGAATTTTTTCAAATGAATCTACCATTTTCATGTAAGCGCAGTTTTAGTAAAAATCATGCTGCGAAAATAGTGGGTAATTGGGGAAGAATTAAAAATTAAAAATTAAAAAAAGGAACCCGGACACAAAACTGCTATACTTCGACTCGAAGAGTCGGGACGTGCAGCCGTTTTTTACTTTTTACTTTTTACTTTTTACTTTTAAATTTTTACTTTTTAATTTAAACAAAACGACT
>PLEB01000374.1 GCA_003136915.1 Chitinophagaceae bacterium | reverse complement strand
TGTAGTTGACTATCATTTTTCACGGCAAAAAAATTAAGCAGCCTTTTTCCCTCTTGCTAATCCGTTTTTGACCAGATAGGAATAACTATCCCCAATTGCGGCAAATACATCTGTAGCAACTTTATCCATTTCAACGATCATCCATTGCGTATTTCCCTTTGCTGCCCGCACAATCGCGGGAAAATCCTGTGTCCCCTTACCAACGGCTACCATCGGNNCCAATAAGTGTCGATTTCGAAAAAGATATCAGGGTCTACTCTTTCCAACAGCACCTGGTAAACAAAACGACCGCCCACCCGGTTCCTGTATTCCCACCAATGATTGTGAAGACCGAATTGTAAACCATTCGCCTTTGCAAAATGGTTTGCTTCGTTATAAATATCTGCAAGTTGTTTTGTGCCATCCAATGTACTGTAACGTTTGTCCTCTGGCCATCCGTGCCAGATCATCCGGGTGCATTTGTAAGCTTCCGCGGCTTGCAGCATGGCTGCTTTTTTATCTCCGGCAGGTATTTCAACATGGGCCGAACACACGGTCAGCCCTGCATCCTTCAGGGATTTCCCGGCCTGCTGAACGGTCACATGCTCCGGCCAAAAAGCCGTTTCTACGGCTTCAAATCCATACGCTGCGACCCTGCGCAGGGTACCCTCCATATCGTGATTGATTTCATTTCTCACAGTGTAAAGTTGTAAACCGATTTTCGCGGGTGGGGATAATGGAAGATTAACAGATTTAAATAGCTGGTTTGGAAGAACAGCAGCGCCAAGGATGCCAATTCCTGCCGTTTGTAAAAATTTTCTGCGGTGAATTTCCCTCTATACCTGGTTTCCGGATTCAAACTTTTCTGGATTCATTATTTCAGATTTATTACAAACATTCAACCTTTATCCGGCAATGCATTAAGAAGCGCCAACACTGCCCAGTTACTAGCCGCTGCAGAGATATATTGATTTTCATCATACGGCGGGAAATAACTGGTAAAGAAAGGTTGGATAGGGCTTGCCCGGGTCATAACAATCCAGGCACCCTCGGCATCCTGGGTCCTTAGCAGGTATCGAACCCCTTTCTGATAGATTTCATCTTCTGGTTTAATCAGGCCGCTCTCGTACAAGGCGCACAGCGCCTCTCCGCTTGCATAGGCATCGCTGGCAAGGGTCGGCAACTGAGACCAGCCTCCATCGGCCTGCTGAAGAGAAATAAGTTTCCTGGCCACCACTGATTTTTTTTCATCGCTTCCGCCGGTCCATTCAAGTCCCATCAACTGAAATGCAAGTTCCTGCTGATTTGATGGGTCGGCTTGTTCAAGATAATGTCTTGTTTGGTTAACTACCAGCTTTACCCGTTCCATTCTGGATGGCGGAGCATATATCATAATGGCATGGATGGCTATTGAGGCCAAATGAATATCCCCGGATTCCAGTGGCACCCGCATGGCTTCCCCCCCAAAACTGCCATCGGGCCGGGCCTGACCAAGAAGATAATCCACTCCGATATCTGTAATCGCGTTCGCGGGATATTTTTCAGAATAGAGTCCCAAAAGCATATAAGGCGTGATAAATTTGGCTGTAATAAATTCATTTACCAGATTCAGATTACAAACATTCTTTAATCCCATTTCCATTCCTGCGACCCACTGTTTTGATAATGAATCATTGAATGAAATTCCTTTTTGCGTGGCCTTTTCGAGTGCTATAGAAGTTAAGATATTGTGATGGCACGACACACAGTGTCCACGCTGCATAAAGCTGTATCCGCTTTTTTGGAGGAGTACCAAACTCTTGCTTGCTGATCTGGCGATGGTAGTGGGATCAACAGCAGATGCTTTCCCGGTCCAGCCCGTAAGCAGAGACGCCAGGCAAACAGCTATTGAAAAAAACAGGATGGTAGAGAATATTTTTAGTTTCATAAAAAGGTTCTTAAAGAGGTTAATTGGCTGCATATTTTTTAAGGAGTTCCACAGTTTGGGTATTTCCTTTTAGCTGTGCCAGGAACAAGGCATCTGCTCCATCCGGCGCTTTTATTTTAGGGTCTGCCCCTTTTTTAATCAATGCCCTGGTCATTGCCGGTTCTTCTTTTTCCGCCTGCTGAACATACATGAGCACACTGTAACCTTTCTTGCTTCTGGCATTAGGATTTGCTCCATGCTCCAGCAGGTAAAAAAAAGAAAGGCTGTCGTTGCTGACACCTGCAAACATCAGTGGTGTTATCCCATTGATCAAATCCAGACTAAAATGCATGGGAGCAACATTTACATTGGCACCGTTATCCACCAGCATCTTCACGCTGCTAAAGCAACGAAAGTTCAGGGCATTAATAATCGGATAGTCACCGACAGAAACGGTATCATTCGCACGCAAGCCGCTGCGCAACAGCAAACCTAATATAGCGGTATCGCAGGAAGAGGCCGCATTGTAGAGCAGGGTATTGTCGGGCCCGCTCTTCAGGGGATCGGCACCATGTTCCATCAACAAAAGGAACAACTTCTCCGTACCCGGATAGTTGGCGAGCTTCACTAATACCGTGAAGCCTTCCTTCGAGCGCAAATCGGGATCGGCACCATGCTTTAGCAATAAATCTGATTTGTCAAAATCCGGAACAGCGTACCACAAAGCGGAAATGCCATCTGAATCCTGGTAGTTTACGACGGCTCCATGCAGGATCAGCAATTCCATTTCTTCTTTTGAACCGGTGAGTGCAGCGGCCATTAACGCAGAATTGCCCTTTTCTTCCGCATTTGCATTGGCCCCGTTTTGAAGCAGGACTTCCAGTTTCTCAGCACTGCCCGACCGGATAACCCGGAAAATTTCATGATTCCTGTCGAAGGCACCACTGCTTGTCTGGCCCCTGGTGAAACAGGGAAAAATCATTAGCGAAAGAAAAATGAACATGGAACATACACGGGAAAGGAAATAGTGCAATGGGGTATGCATAACTAAAACGATTTGAAAGCTGTGTTGGGTTATGCGGATTAATAAGGGGCCGGGAAGAAAAACAGACTTTGGAAAGATAAAAGAAATATATAATTATTAAATAGGAAATCGACAAAGGGCACCTGTCCATCGACCGACAACCTGTTTCACTGGTAACGCAACCCCGACCTTTACTTAACGTATACATTTCTAAACAGCGGGGTCCGGAAATTTCAGATATATTAATTTAATACTTAATACTACTGAATGGTCCGTTTTCAGGCATTGCGTGGCTGCAAAAGTGCTCAGATGGTCTAATTTCCTTAAAAAAGCTCATAATTCAACATATATTCAACTTTCTGGCTTGAATCGGCAAATGACGAGGACGTCAGCGTCATTCCATTCCTGCCGGATTAAAAGTGATCCGGTACTCTTTTATCTTTGTTAAATCCAATATAAGAAGAAAAACCAAACCAGAATTCATGATTGGGTATCGCCTTTATCCGGGAAGCGCATCCAGACTGGAACATATTATGCTAACGGCGGCCCCCGATTAAACTGTAGAGGAAAATGGAATATAAGCACCCAAGATTTAACTCAGTTAATTGTATACGATCACATTGGAGAGTCTGAAACAGCTTATTGAAGGTTGCAAAAAGCAGGAGCCAAGGTGTCAGAAGATACTTTACGAGCGGTATTATGGCTATGCGCTAAAAATCAGTTTCCGCTATATATACCGGTATGATATTGCAGCAAACGTTGTCAATGACGCTTTTGTAAAGCTATTCCGTCATTTTGAGAAATTCAGAAATGAAGACGACGATATACTGGAGCGGATGCTTATGGGCTGGATCAGACGCATAGTAATCAATACTTCAATTGATGAATTGCGAAAGAACAACATGACGCCAGAGATTGGTGGAATTCCGGAACACGTATGGGAAGAAGCGGATAAGAGCCAGAAAGCTGATCAGTTATTATTGTATAAAGAGCTGATCACTTATGTAAAGAGCCTTCCGCCAACATACCGGATCGTGTTTAATATGTTTGTCATAGATGGCTGTTCTCATTTTGAAATAGCGGACGCACTGGGAATTTCTATAGGAACATCAAAATCAAATTTGTCGAGAGCAAGAGCATTCTTACAAAAGCTTATCAAAGAAAAGGAGGAGGTTAATACATGGAATATCTGAACGAAGATATGGATGACCTGTTTCGCAAAGCTGGTGAACAGTATCCCCTAAAAACAACCAATTCGGATTGGGACGGGGTTCTTGGGCGCCTGCAACCTCAGCCAGCGGGCGCATCTTCGTATGAATTGGAGACGGGTGGAAAAGGAAACAACAAGAAAAGATTCTTGTGGCTTTTACTGCTGCTGCCATTGAGCATGATCACTGTAGTATATTTTTCAGGATCTTCAGGAAAGAAAAATGTGCTGGTATCACAAAAACCCATTCCCTCGCACTTAGCTACTGCTGACCAAAGAGCTACCGTGAATTCTGCTGATAAAATAAGTTCTTCCGGCCTCAGCATTTTAAAGCGCAGGATTGATAAGAGTGTTCGCCAGCAGCAAACAGCAACGCTTTATAACAATATTTTAAAATCTTCGCTTGCCGCAATCTCTGCTAAAACACAGCAGCGCTCCGTCGGCTCAAAACAAAATTTACTTGCGGCCGCGGATGATCAGGAATTAGCCTCAGCAAAATCGTTGCAAGCATCCTCACCAGGAAATAATAAAGAGGGAATAGAAAACCCGGGTCAGGCACAAATGAACTTATCAGGAAAAGGTCAGACCGCAAAACTGGTGCAAGATAAAAATCCTGCAACAGCCAAACCGGAACTGGCTCAAAAAACCACAGCACCTCCATCCGCCAAGGATCCGGTTGTTCAGGCACAAACGGGACCAAAATCTGATAAGCCGGCTAAGGTTTCCGCAGTAAGAGAAAGAGGAATATACCTCGGTCTGATGGCCGGTCCTGATTTTAGCACTGTTAAATTTCAACCTGTTAAGAATACCGGTTACAGCATAGGCTTAATTGCCGGATACAGGTTTGGCAAACATCTATCCCTGGAGACGGGCATTTTCTGGGATAAGAAACAATATTATAGTGAGGGAAAATATTTTAATACAAGCAAGACAAACATCCCTAATACAGTAAGCATAAAGGATCTTGACGGTAGTTGCAATATGTTTGAAATTCCTGTGTCCATACGCTACGATTTTGCCTTCAACCATAAGGGTCGCTTCTTTATCACATCCGGTTTATCTGCTTATTTCATGAAAAAAGAAGGTTATTCATATAATGCAGAATCTTATGGCAATACCTGGTCACAGAATGTTAGTTATAATAACTCAGGGAATAATCTTTTTTCCATTATACAATTCAGCGCAGGTTATGAATATAAATGGAGGAAGATAGGTCAGATCCGCATTGAACCTTATATGAAGATTCCTTTGGCTGGTGTAGGCATCGGAAATCTTCCTATCGCAAGCGCCGGACTTCACCTGGGCATTACCCACCCATTTGGACTTTAGATTATCGGGTTCCCTTCCATCAATCCTTCCACACTTCCGGATTAACCGGGAAAGGCAATCTTTCTCCTTTTAATCCTGCGATCACATTTTCTGCGGCTATGATTGCCATGGCATTTCGCGTTTCCTCCGTCGCGGAACCAATATGTGGCAGTACAGATACATTAGGCATCTGAAGGAGAGGGTTATTGCTGTTCATAGGTTCAGGATCCGTTACGTCAAGCCCTGCTCCCCAAATCATTCCTTTCTGCAATGCGTCAATCAGATCGGGTTCATTGTGTATCGGGCCTCTTGCCGTATTGATAAATATGGATGTTCGTTTCATTTTCGCAAATACTTCTTTATTAAATTTTCCTTTTGTTTCCTCAGTCAGTGATGTATTTACACTCAATACATCGCTCTGCTTTAACAAATCCTCAAACGAAACCCATTCGGCATTCAATTCTTTTTCCGCCCGTTCATTATGATCCCGGTTATGATATATGATCTTCATATGAAAAGCTGCAGCGCAGCGGGATGCAAGTTCAAAACCAATTTTACCAAGCCCGAAAACGCCGAGTGTTTTATTTCTGATCTCGATTCCCAGATTAGCGGTAGGTTCAAAAAATCCCCAATCTCCCTCGATAATCGTATTGTGCATATAAAACGCCTTCCTCGAAGTGGCGAGGATGAGCAGAAAAGCAATGTCGGCTGTTGCGTCGCTCAGCACCCCTGGCGTATTTCCTACGGGGATTTTTAATTCGGTTGCGGCAGGAACATCAACTCTGTCGTAACCTACCGAATGAAGGCTGATCACCTTCAGATGTGAACAGGCAGTTAAAAATGCTTTATCGATCCAATTGCCGCCTGCACTCAGCAGGGCATCGACAGATTTGCAATGATCAATTAATTCTTCAGCACTTAAATTTCTCTTTTCTGTCCATTGGATAATTTCTATCCCGGCATCTTTCATCAGTTGCAATCCTGCATCCGGAATTATTCTTGTTATAAATACTTTCATTGGGAAAGTAAAAATTAAAAAGTAANNACAGAACCTGTTATTATTTATTTAGTGTTGCAGGTTTTCATCGCATTGGTGGCCTGTGTTTAAAGTCTTTTTCATCTTTGCTGATCAGATAAAGGGCCGCGATTTACTTCGGCTCCATTTTTCCATACCGACTCTATTTTCCTGGTATTCCTGATATCCTTTTCAGGGTTGGCGGCAAGCACGATAAAATCTGCATTCTTTCCGGGCGCCAGTTCACCATACCGGTCATTTATTTTTAAACAAATGGCCGCATTTCTT
>PLEB01000240.1 GCA_003136915.1 Chitinophagaceae bacterium | reverse complement strand
ATTACGGATAAGATAAGATTTTTTTTCCGGTTTCCCTCTTTTTTTATCCCTTAAGATCAGCCGCATTGTAACAGGATTAGTAAGCTTAAGTGTTTCCATCTAGTACAGAATTTTGTGCATTTTGGTTAAATGCAATACTTCCTGCCTATTCATTTTCCTCTCAGACAGCAGGTTGAAGACAATAATGAAAAGCTTTTACCAAGGCTATCTAAAATTTCAAGTACCTTGTGGAACCCTCACCCTGTCCGCTTGGATCAACACCCGCTCCAAAAAACCTAAATGCCAAAGGCAAATAAGAATAAAGAAAAAATACCCTCAGCCAACCTTTTTCCGGTTGTTGGCATCGGTGCATCGGCAGGTGGACTGGATGCATTCAAAAGATTGTTAAAGGCTATTCCTGAAAATTCAGGTATGGCCTACATTCTGGTTCAGCACTTAGATCCGGCACACGAAAGCATTTTAGCTGATCTGCTGCAAAAGGTTACTAAAATACCCGTGCAGGAGATATCAGACAATATCCATGTAGTTCCGGATCATATCTATATCATTCCTTCCAACAAATTACTTACGGCTACTGATGGCGTACTTCAATTGAGCGCCCGTCTTCCAAAGAACTACAAGAACATGCCGATAGACCTGTTCTTCTCTTCATTGGCAGAAGTGCACCAAAGTCATGCCATTGGGGTGGTTTTATCCGGAACAGGGACCGATGGCACCCTGGGACTAAGAGCCATTAAGGAGCAGGGAGGCATTGCCTTCGCGCAGAAACTGGAATCCGCTGCTTATGATGGCATGCCTCAAAGCGCCATCAACGCACAAGTAGTAGACTTTATACTTCCACCCGAAGAAATTCCCCAGCAGTTATTAACATTAATTAAAACATTAGAAATCAACCCGGTTAATGGGGATAATACTCAACAAAATCAGGATGATGCGTTTAAGCAAATCATTTCCCTGGTCCGTATCAGAAGGAGTGTGGATTTTACATATTATAAGCAAGCAACCATTCAAAGGCGAATCACCCGGCGGATTGCCCTTACAATGAAAAGCAGTGCAACCGAATACCTGGCATACCTAAAAGGAAATAATGCTGAGCAGGATATTTTATATCAGGATCTCCTAATTCCGGTAACCCAGTTCTTCCGGGATCCCAAAATATTTGAAAATTTAAGTGAGGTGGTATTTCCATCACTGTTCAAAGACAGGCAGGCGAATGAGCCCTTACGCATTTGGATCGCGGGTTGTTCCACAGGTGAAGAAGCTTACTCGATCGTTATGTGCCTGCACGAATACCTGGGAGATAAAGTTTCCAACTATAAAATACAGGTATTTGCGACCGATATTTCTGAAATTGCCATAGCCAAAGCAAGGGGTGGAATTTATGAAAAGGGTGCAGCGGATAGTCTTTCTGCCTCCCGCCTGGAGCAATTCTTTACCCGGGTGGATGGTAAGTTCCGGCTAAATAAATCCATCCGGGATAGTTGTGTATTCGCATATCATAATTTTCTCAAGGATCCTCCTTTTGCAAAGATAGATCTGATCAGTTGCCGCAACTCACTCATTTATATGGAGCCGTTTTTGCAGAAAAAAGCATTAACCACGTTCCATTATTCGCTCAATGAAAAAGGATTTTTAATACTGGGAAAATCCGAAACCGTGGGACAGTCAACCGAACTGTTTAGCGCCCTGGACAAGAATAGTAAAATCTATACCCGAAAAGGAGAACGTGGGAGATTTTTGCATTCGATTGGCGCCCCTAAAGAGGAAATTTTTAAAGGGAGCAACGGCGGATTCAGACCAAGTGAAATCAACAAAGACGATTTTCAAAAAAATGCAGATGAATTATTATTATCCAGATATGCTCCCCCCGGTGTGGTTGTGGATAATGATTTGGATATCGTGCAATTTCGCGGAGCAACCGGTGTTTGGCTGGAGCCTTCTCCAGGCAAACCGAACCTTAACGTACTAAAGATGGCTCGGGATGGTCTCGCATTTGAATTGAGGAATGCCTTGCATAAGGTAAAAAGCAATAATCAGCCGCAGGTTAAAGAAGATATTCCCATTCGTTTTATGAATGAGGAACGACTGGTGACGATTGAAGTTCTTCCCCTGTTGAATACCATTGAACCGCACTTTTTAATTCTTTTCAGGGACGGATCCTTACCGGTTGAAAGCATACGGGGACAAAGTAAAAAAAGCAAGCATCATGTTATCCCGGATCCGATTCAAAAAAAGGAACTGGCCCGGATTGAGGAATTGCAAAAAGAGCTGGCCCAGGCCCGGGAGGATATGAAAAACATCACGGAGAGCCAGGAAGCTTTTAATGAAGAACTTCAAAGCGCAAATGAGGAACTACTATCCGGAAGTGAAGAATTGCAAACCTTGAATGAAGAACTTGAAACCTCGAAGGAGGAGATTCAAACCAGCAATGAAGAATTGATTATTGTAAACCAGGAGCTTTACGACCGGAATGAACAATTAAACCTTTCCCGTCTATATTCAGAGTCCATTGTTAAAACAATCCGGGAGCCACTTATCATTTTGAATAAGAGCTTGCAGGTAAGGAGCGCCAACCAGTCATTTTATAATATGTTTAAGACCAAAGAAGATGCAACTGAGGGCAAATCCCTTTTCGAATTGGGAAATAAGCAATGGGATATACCGGGTCTCCGGAAAATGCTGGAAAAAATACTTCCTGAAAAGACAACTGTTGCTGACTATGAGGTTACCCATAACTTTTCTGGTTTAGGCGAACGTATTATGCTTTTAAATGCAAGCAAGATTTACAGGGATAATAGCGATGAACAATTCATTCTGCTGGCCATTGAGGATATCTCAGAAAAGAGAAAAATAGATAAGGACCTGAAGTTGTTTACCGAAGAATTGGAAAAGCAGGTTTCGGAAAGAACATTTTCCCTTCATGAGGCGAATACGGATCTCCAGCATTCAAATGAGAATCTGGAGCAATTTGCATATATAGCTTCCCATGATCTGCAGGAACCACTCCGGAAAATCAGAATGTTTTCAACCCTTCTTAAAGACAGATATCATGAGGAATTGCCCGATACGGCTAAGGAATTGATAACGAAAATCTCTAATTCTTCAGAACGTATGTCAACACTTATTAAAGAAGTGCTGAATTTCTCAAAAATTTTACATGGCGACGCAGTTTTTGAAAGAACTGACCTTCATGAAATACTAAGCACGATTTTATATGATTTTGAATTGCTGATCAATGAAAAGAATGCCGTTATTCAGCGTGAACGATTGCCTGTTATTGATGCCATTCCTTTGCAAATAAATCAGCTTTTCTATAATCTGGTAAGCAATTCACTCAAGTTTACGAGAAAGGACAAAACACCGGTAATTTCGATTACATGGAGGATAGTAGAAGGGAAAGATTTAAGAGAAAATGCAGATCTCAATAAAAATATCTCCTATTGTGAAATCAGTTTTAAAGACAATGGAATCGGATTTGATCAAAAATATGCGGATCAGATCTTTTTGATTTTCCATCGCTTAAATGCCCGTGAACATTTTCCGGGAACAGGCATCGGCCTGGCCTTGTGTAAAACCATTGCAGTAAACCACCACGGTGACATACATGTAATTTCAAATACTGACAAAGGCACATTATTTCAGATTCTACTACCTTTAAAACAAGAACTCCTCCTCCATTCACCTAATGGGGAGTTGAAATAATTAAAATTCTGAGAAAGCCTGGTATGAATCCGGCTTACCTCTCCGTCTTGCATTTTCACCTCATGGCGCACTTCCTCCCCTGCCGGATAAATCAATCCTTTCTTACAGACTATTTAATACATTTGGTTTAAGATAGTTTATGAATATCAATTTTACCCAGGCCCTTTTTATTCTCATTATTTTTCAACTGCTTTTCCTCAGCTTTTTTTTATTTACTCACGGGAAGGAGAAACGGATCAGCAAACGATTGCTGGGAGCATTCTTTCTGTCCATTGCCTTAAATTTACTGGATGTTTTTCTGTTGATCAGCGGGGTTTATTCGCCATTTCCAGCCCTGGCAGGCTGGGGATCCTGTCTCCCATTATTGTTCGGCCCATTTTTATATCTGTATACCTGTTCAGTAATATATGAAGACTTTTCC
>PLEB01000386.1 GCA_003136915.1 Chitinophagaceae bacterium | reverse complement strand
GCTATGAAAACCTTTCGCTCTTTGCCAGATTGAGCGGAATTCGTCCCACCGCAAAGGATCTCCTGAAACAACTGGAAATGGTGGGCATTGCAGACCGTGCACATGATAAAGTAAGAACCTATTCGCAGGGAATGAAACAAAGACTGGGGATAGCTGTCGCCCTGATCCACAATCCCAGCCTGATCATTCTTGACGAACCCACGAATGGCCTGGATCCGCAGGGTATTGCAGATATGCGCAATCTCATCCTGCACCTGAGCCGTCATTTGCAAAAGACCATTATCGTTTCCTCTCACCTGCTTAGCGAGATAGAACAGGTTTCTACGCGGATGCTGATCATTGACAAAGGGAAAAAAATGGTAGAGGGCTCCGTGGCCTCCCTAATTGATCCTGCAAAAACAATTGTAGAGGCGGAAGTGATAAATCCATGGGCGGCTAAAGCGCTTATAACTACAACCCGATGGGCGGCCTCCCTCCGCAGAACGACATCAACCAGCCTGATCTTTGAACTTTCGAAAAATCTGGTTCCTGATCTCAACCAGGAACTTGTAAAACTGAATATCGGAGTATTGTCCCTTCAGGCAAAAAATTCCCTGGAGGATTATTTTTTATCTCTAACCGGCCGGAAGCAACATGTGGCAGCTTTTAAAAATTGAATTATTCAAAATATTCCGCAAGTCGCGCACCTATATCAGCTTCGGTGCTATTGCGGTAATGGTGGTCATTATCCAGGCTGCTTTGAAATATGACGGGAAATCCTATATTGAGTTCCTTGTTGGCGGACTAAAAGATACACTCGAAATTCCCTATGCCCATATCCTGAATGGATATTTTGTGTGCTTCATTATCCTGAACCTGCTGCTTATACATATTCCGCTGTTAATTGCACTCGTAGCCGGCGATTCCATTGCCGGTGAAGCCAATATGGGAACCCTGCGCCTCCTGGCGAGCAAACCGATAAGCCGGACGGAACTCATGTTGGTTAAATTCCTGGCGACCGTCATATACACTGCCCTATTGCTGATCTGGCTTGCTTTTATTGCCCTGGCACTAAGTATACTTTTCTTCGGAACGAATGATATCCTCATCGCCCGTAACGACTCCCTGGAAATTATCCGTCAGGATGACGTGATGTGGAGATACCTCGCAGCTTTTGCTTATGCAACAGTTGCCCTCAGCACCGTTGCTGCACTGGCTTTTCTTTTATCCGTCTTTGCAGAGAATTCCATTGGCCCCATCGTTTCTACAATAAGTATCGTCATTGTCTTCACCCTGCTCTCCGAAATGCAGATTCCTATGTACGACCGTACGATTAAGCCATTTCTTTTCACCTCCCACATGCTTGCCTGGAAAGGATTTTTCTATACAAAAGTGGATGCCACAGGATCTGCCATACCCGGTACGATTGAAAACCTGCATGCAATCATGAAAAGCCTCGGCGTACTAATAATATATATTACTGGTTTCGTTTCTTCGGCTATTTTTATTTTTAACAAGAAGGACATCCTGAGTTAAATTCCGGCACCATGAAAATTCGCCTGTTTTTTTTTATTTGTTTTATCTTCCTTACCATCCGGGTGACTGCCCAGGATGCAGCCGGATTGATCAGAACCGTAAGGGAAAAGCTGNNAGCCTCTACAGCCTGGTTGCCGGAAAATACCAGGTGATTGATGCAGGATACGAGGAACTGAATGGCATTCCTGTACGTGTGGTAAAACTCCTGCCCGAAAATGAAAATGCTAACCTTGTATTGGCCACTTTATTTATCGATAGCAGCCGGATCCTGATTTTGAAAGCCAAAATAACAACCCGGGATAACGGCACCGATGAAGTGGAATTGAGTTACGGCAAATATGCCAAAGCCTCCCTGCCAGACAAAATTGTATTTAGTTTTAATACGCAGGATTATAAGCTGCCCAAAGGAGTTACATTTGACTACGACGACGGCACCCAGAAAAAGAATCAGGGCCAGGACCAAAAAAACCAGCGCGGNNGTCAACCGTCAACTGTCAACCGTCAACAATTCCTTCACTAACCTGACCCCTTCAACAAAAATTTGCCTCATTGGCCTTATTTCGCTTTTTTTGCTCATCAGAGAGACCCTAAACATACTGCACACATGGTAGACATTGGAGCCCGGATTCTTTCTCTCGAAAATTTCTCGGAAATCGTATTTAAGGATCAAAAGATTAGCCTGGACAAGCCGGCATTGGCTAAGGTGGAGGCTAGCTACCAGTTCCTGAAAAGCTTTTCAACCGGAAAATTGATTTACGGGATCAATACTGGTTTTGGTCCCATGGCCCAGTATAAAGTAAGCGATAGTAACCGGCTACAGCTCCAATATAACCTGATCCGCAGTCATAGTTCCGGCATGGGCAACCTCCTTAGCCCGCTCCTTGGAAAAGCCGTGCTGCTTGCCCGCCTCAACAGCCTGATGCAGGCACACTCGGGTATCCATACCAGCCTGGTGGAATTGCTTGCCTCCCTGATCAATCATGATATCATCCCTTGTATTTATGAACATGGAGGCGTAGGCGCGAGCGGGGATCTCATTCAACTGGCGCATGTGGCGCTAGCCCTTTTGGGCGAGGGTAATGTATTGCATGAGGGCAAATCCTACCCGACGGCTGATATTTTCAAGAAATACAAGCTTAACCCGCTCGAAATCCATATCCGGGAAGGCATTTCGATCCTGAATGGCACCTCTGCAATGACTGGCATTGGCTTGATCAATATCCTGCTGGCCAAAAGATTATTAAGCTGGTCGGTGGTTCTTTCTGCAATGACAAATGAGATCGTGGAGGCTTATGATGATCATTTCTCGAAAGAGCTCAATATGGTGAAGCTTCACCAGGGACAAAACAGGATTGCAGCCAGACTCAGGCATTTGCTGAAAGACAGCAAAATGATCCATAGTCGGTCAGAACATCTTTATAATCCTGTAAATATCCAGCACGACGTGTTTGAAGATAAAGTACAGGAATACTATTCACTGCGTTGTGTTACCCAGATCCTGGGACCCATTTATGATACCCTTGAGCACGCGGAAAAAATAGTCGTTGATGAACTAAACTCGGTGAATGACAACCCGGTAATTGACCATGAAAATCAGAATATTTTCCATGGCGGTAACTTTCACGGCGACTATGTATCGCTCGAAATGGATAAAATTAAGATCGCAATCACCAGATTATCCATGTTATCTGAGCGTCAGCTGAATTATTTGTTGAATGAAAAACTGAACCGGATCCTGCCTCCATTTGTAAATCTGGGTGTGCTTGGATTTAATTTCGGTATGCAGGGAATACAGTTTACCGCCGTTTCTACAGTAGCTGAGAACCAGACACTCTCTTTTCCGATGTATGTGCATAGTATTCCCAACAATAACGATAATCAGGATATTGTGAGCATGGGATGTAATGCCGCCATCATGACCAAAAAAGTTATTGATAATTCTTTTGAAGTTCTCGCAATACAGGCCATGACCGTACTGCAGGCCATTGACTACCTCGGCTGCCAGGAGAAACTTTCCCCTTCAACGAAGAACGTTTACGAAATCTTACGAAAGATATTCCCGAAATTCGTGGAAGATGCTCCCAGATACGGTGAGCAGGAAAAAATAAGACAATACCTTTTTGAGAATGATCCGCAGTTTGCCCTCGCACAAGCAGGCAATAGCCCCCGCTGATTGCTGCTTTCTTAAATCATTAATCTCGCTAACATGAAATGCGCTTTAGTAACCGGCGGTTCCAGAGGAATTGGGAAAGCTATTTGCATCCGGCTGGCTTCACTTGGTTATCACATACTCGTCAATTACAAATCCAACGCCTCTGAAGCAGAGGATACACTGAAAACCATACGGGAATCAAATGGCTCCGGCGAACTGCTTCCATTCGACGTGAGCAAAAAACAGGAAATTGAAGATACCCTGGGCCTATGGATAGAAGGACACAAAGAAGATACCCTGGAGGTATTGGTTAACAATGCCGG
>PLEB01000366.1 GCA_003136915.1 Chitinophagaceae bacterium | reverse complement strand
GATAGAGGCTACGGCTAATATGGACTGACGCATGCGCCGTTCGACCATATCCTTTAATTTTCCGTTGTACAATAAGGCATAATTTGTTGAGTATTGTCTTACCAGAATTCCATTCCGTTCTTCGAATGCGAATTTCTGATCCGGCCGGATCTGCAGGCTGGCCTCGCGTTCACAGCGAAGCACGGTGTCTGCTGCAGCTGCACTTTCAAGGAGCCGCGACCAGATAAAAGCGGCAGGATCCCCAATGTAAATGGCTTTGCCGATAAAAAAATCCCAATGTTCCGCTGCCAATAGTTCAGGGATACGCGATTCCCAGAACGCGTGAATGCCCTGTTGATTCGTTAACTGGCCGTTGTGGTTATTGCAGGCATGCAGCGGAACATGCGCGTCGGCAATATAATGACCGATCTCTGCAGAATATTTCAGGATGAGCCTTTCATCTTTTTCCCGAAAAGCCATGGTAAGCCGGCCCATCATGGTCTGTATCCACCAGGGAACAATGCCGTAAGTCCGCAGTGTATCAGCAGAAAACTTTTCAACTGCCGAATTATAGTTCCTGGGAAGATCATTATACGGATAAACACCGTAGTGATCTATATCCATGAAATGATGCGCACCCTCTGTTGCTACGGCATACAGTCTTTTATCCGGATCGACGGCGTGCTCGCTGAGATAGCCGATGTTTGGCTTATAAAAAATCATCATTTGAGGTGGCAATAGGAAAACCGCGTGATAGTTGATCTGCGCGTGCATGTAAAATCCCCAACAAAAAAGGCGGGTATACATCAGTAGCAGGCCGGCACATAAAATTCCCTTCTTCATAAAAAAATTTGCTTGCAGCTAATTGGCCTAACCTTGATCTATGGCTGGAGTTCTATAGGATCACTCTTCAATCTGGGTGACGCCGCCGGAAATCGCAAATTTCATGGCGTCTGTTGAACTGATATCGGTGATGACCCGTACCCTTTCTTTCTTAACAAAATAAAGATGACCGGCAAAAGCATATGATTGCGGAACATAAACGGAAATATAATCCTGCAAACCAAATTCATTTAGTTCCTCATGGGTTATAAAACCGATGCGCCACACATCTGCGGCTTCAATGGAAACCAGAACGGCTTTATCGAATTTGCGCTTGTTGCCTGCAAATGCTTCAAAGAAGTCTTTAATAGTGGTATAGATGATTTTAATGCCGGGTGTTTTCTCCAGGATATTATCGAAAAGCTCAACCAATTTGCTTACGATGAATGAAGAAGAAACATAGCCTACGGTCAGCGCTATGAGGATCACCAAAATAAATCCAAGTCCGGGGATCCGCTTTGGCTGTCCGCTCTCATCCAGGGCCAGCCGGGGAAAAAGACTGTGGATGAAATTCGGCAAGATGCTGTCGATCCAGTTGAAAATCGATATCACAGCAAAAAGGGTTATCGTAATGGGTGCCAGGATAATCAACCCCTGTAAAAAATACTTAAACAGTTTGCCTGCAGCGGTTTTGAATTTCATGAGCAGTGGTTTGTGATTCAAAAGTAAACAAACATTCTGCCGGCCCCATGTATAAAACACGCTGTGAACCTGCACTTTCTGCCTGAATTCTAAAAAAAAATAAAAATCTCCACTGGAAACTTTGGTAACAAAAAAAGTTTCCATAGTTTTGCATTTCAAATGCAGGGATTGAAAAATGGAAAACAAAGAGAAAACGGAAAGTAAGGACAGGATATTGGAAAAAGCAGCCGACCTATTCATGCGGTATGGCATCCGCTCGATTACCATGGATGAGATTGCAGCACAACTGGGCATAAGCAAAAAAACGATCTACCAGTTCTTTACGGATAAGGATGAGATGGTGGAGGCAGTGGTGGATGAGGAAATGAAAGAAAATGAGAATGCCTGTAGAGAATTCAAAGTAAACGCCGAGGACGCTGTTCAGGAAATTTTTCTGGCTATGGAAGACATGCAGGAAATGCTGAAAACCATGAACCCGCAGTTGATGTACGACCTGGAGAAACATCATCCCGGGGCTTACCGCAGGTTAAAACAATACAAGTATCATTTTCTGTATACCATGATCAGGGAAAATCTGGAACGGGGCATAAAAGAAGAGATTTACCGTAGTGGGCTCAATCTTGACATCACAACCCGGCACCGGATTGAAACGGCCTTCATGATTTTTAACCAGGACGCTTTTCCGCAGAACAAGTTTCCGATGAACCAGACATGCCAGGAACTCGCCTTGTTATACTTGCACAGCATCATCAATTCCAGGGGAAAAAAACTGATTGACAAATATTTAAATGAAAGAGAAAAGATTACCTATGAATAAAAACTTTGGTATGAAAAAAGGATCAATCATCGCCATACTCCTTCTGGGAGCAGCTTACCTGCAGGCCCAGCAGGTACATTCTTTTTCTATAAAAGATGCCATTGAGTACGCCCATAAAAACAATGCCCGAATTAAAAATGCAATTCTCGACTTGCAGATCCAGTTACAAAGTAATAAGGCCATAGCCGCTGGCGCACTGCCCACCCTGAGTGCAACAGCAGGCACTACCGATTATTTTAATATTCCGGTTCAACCTGTTTCTGACTTTATCACGCCGGCCATTTATGGCGTGCTTGTGCAGCAGGGCGTAAAGGATGCCAATGGCAATCCAATCACCCAGCCTACGGGAGAACCCGCCGTTTTCCCTTTTTCGCTATATCAAAAATACAGCGCGACCGGTGGGGTAACGCTGCAACAAACCTTATTTGACGGCCAGGTATTCGTGGGATTGAAAGCAAGAAAAACATCGATTGATTACGCCCGGAAAGCGATAGATCTCACGGAAGAAAGTATCCGGGTGAATATTTACAAAGTATATTATCAGTTGGTGGTAGGCAAAACCATGATTGACCAGATTAACGCCAATATATCGCGCGCAGAAAAGCTATTGCATGACGCCAATGAAATGTATACCAATGGTTTTTCTGAAAAACTGGATGTGGACAGAGCGACTGTTCAACTGGCCAATTTACAAACCCAGCAACTTTCCACCCAGAATAACATTGATAACGGCTATCTGGGATTAAAATATCTGTTGGGCATGCCCATAAAAGATTCTTTGGTGCTGACAGATGATTTCACAGAAGAAGATGTCAAAAGCGGCATGTTGGCAGATACGACCCATAAATATGAAGACAGGAATGACTATCAGGGTCTTCAACTTCAGGATAAACTGAACGATTTTAATATTCGGCGGTACAAGTCCAGTTATTATCCGACATTGAATTTGAACGGCGCTTACCAAAAAAATGCTTACAGTAACTCGTATAATTTTTTCAGTAAAAGCGGTTCCTGGTTTACGACCTCATACGTCGGACTGAATATTAATGTACCTATTTTTAGCGGGTTTTTGAAGGATGCGAATTTGAAAAAAGCACGGCTCCAGTCATTGCAGGTAAAAAACCAGATTGAAGACCTGAAAATTTCTATCGACAATGATATTGCCCAGGCGCAAAATAATTTCCGGACTGCCATAATCACGGTTGATAATCAGAAGCAGAACAAGACCCTGGCAGAATCGGTTTACGATCAGACCAAGAAGAAATATGAATCGGGCCTTGCTTCCAATTCGGATATTACCAATGCTCAAACGGACCTGATCACCGCACAAACCAATTACGTGAATGCATTATACAATGCCGTCATCGCTAAAATTGATTTTCTCAAAGCCATTGGAAAAATTTAAAACGCCAAACAAATTTTTATGAATAAGGTCATTTTATCGTTTGTACTTACCGGCACCCTGTTAATTGTTTCCTGCGGGCAATCCGGTGATCCCATTGCCAGGAAAAAAGAAGCCCTCCAAAAATTAAAGGACGATCAGTCGGCTTTGTCCAAACAAATTCTGCAGGCGGAAGATGAATTGTCAAAGCTGGATACTTCATCATCCGCCAAGAAAGAACAGACCAAACTGGTTGCCGTTCAAGCCCTGGCGCCAGGAAATTTTACGCACTTCATAGATCTCCAGGGTAAGATAGATGCTTTGAACATTGCTTATGTAACCCCCAGAAATGGTGTAGGAGGCCAGGTCAAGGAGATTTATATAAAGCAGGGGGATGCGGTGAAGAAGGGTCAGTTATTGTTGAAGCTGGATGATGCTATTTTGGTTCAGCAACTCGCGCAGGCCAAACAGCAACTGTCTTTTGCACAGAATCTATACGAAAGAAGAAAGAATCTCTGGGCGGATAAGATCGGCACCGAAGTGGAGCTCGTAACCGCAAAAAATCAGGTTGACCAGGCCGAGCGGCAGGTGGATATTGTCAATCAGCAGATAGATCAAACCCGGGTATTTGCGGATATCAGTGGTGTTGCCGATCAGGTAAATATCCGGCTGGGAGAATTTTTTAACGGCAATAACCAGATAAGGATCGTAAATACCAGCAACCTGAAATCCGTGGCCCAGGTGCCGGAAGCCTATCTCAGTAAGGTAAACGTAGGCAGCAATGTAAAGGTGCTGATCCCTGAACTGAATAATAAAGTGATCCTGACCAAAATATCCGTTACTGGTAAACTCATTGATCCGAATACAAGGAGTTTTTATGTGGAAGCTAAAATTCCTTACGAAAAGGATTTATATCCGAACCAGGTTGCTTTGATCAGGATTCAGGACTATACGGTACAGAATGCAATTACAGTTCCCGTAAACACTTTGCAGAATGATGAAAATGGAAAGTATGTAATGATCGCAACAAAAGAAGGTGGCCGTCTTGTTGCACATAAAAAACCGGTAATCATCGGGATGACCTATGATGATAAGATTGAGATCAAATCCGGAGTGCAGGCAGGCGACAGCATTATAACCGACGGATACCAGGGTTTGTATGACGGTCAGCCGATCAGTACCCAGTCGTGATCCCTCAGATCTTTGCATTATTCAACCAAAGAATATCTTTTTATGAGCGCATTGGAAAATTTTAAAGGAAGGATCAAAGAATTCAAACCCACCAGTTGGGCCATCAACAATAAAACTTCGGTTTACCTACTGATCATTTTTGTAACGATCCTCGGGGTCAACAAATTCATCAATACGCCGAAAGAACAATTTCCTGATATTGTTATTCCCACCATATATGTTCAAACCACTTATGTAGGGAATTCGCCGAAAGACATTGAAAACCTGGTTACACGTCCGATTGAAAAACAGATCAAGGGAATCACCGGGGCAAAAATCAACAAACTCACGAGCACTTCCATGCAGGATTATTCTGCCATTGTCGTGGAATTTGAAACCGGCGTGGAAACGGATGTTGCGCTGCAGAAAGTTAAGGACGCGGTAGATAAATCGAAACCTGATTTGCCGACGGATCTCACTACCCAGCCTGATGTGATGGAAGTGAGCTTGTCTGATCAGCCGATCATGTACGTAAACGTTAGCGGTGATTTTGATATGCAGCACCTTAAGAAATATGCGGATGATCTGAAGGACAAGCTCGAAGAGCTTTCCGAAATCAACCGTGTGGATGAAGTAGGCGCGCCCGAACGTGAGTTCCAGATCAATGTGGATAATTACAAAATGCAGAGTGCAAATATCACGTTCAACGATATTGCCAGCGCAGTAGCTTCTGAAAACCTGGATATTTCGGGCGGCCTGCTGGACGTTGGCAATATGAAACGGAATCTTCAACTAAAAGGCCAGTTCAAATCGGCCTCCGATATAGAACAGATTGTACTTCGCAATACTTCCGGTTCGCCCATCTACCTGAAAGATATTGCTACGATCAAAGACACGGTTAAACAAAGTGAAAGCTATGCGCGGCTGGATGGAAAGAACGTGATCACCTTGAATATCATTAAGCGCAGCGGAGAGAACCTGATCCAGACATCGGACGATGTGAAGGCTTTTGTTAAGGAAATGCAGGCGTCCCAGTTTCCGAAAAACCTGAATGTCGTGGTTACCGGAGATCAAAGCAAAAGTACACGCAGTTCCTTCAACGACCTCGTGAATTCAATTGTAATAGGATTTATTCTTATACTGCTGATCCTGATGTTTTTCATGGGAGTCACTAACGCCTTTTTCGTGGCCCTTTCCGTACCGCTCAGCATGTTCCTCGCTTTCCTGTTTTTACATGCGGCGGATCTGATTATCGGCGGCAGTGTCACGCTGAATTTCATCGTGCTTTTTGCGCTGCTGTTCGGCCTGGGCATCATCGTGGACGATGCTATCGTGGTCATTGAAAATACGCATCGCATTTTTATAGAAGGAAAGGGTAAGGTCAACTCAGTGATCGCTGCAAAGGTTGCGGCAGGCGAAATTTTTGTTCCGGTATTGGCCGGAACACTGACCACATTGGCGCCTTTTTTCCCGCTGCTATTCTGGCCAGGCATTATCGGTAAATTCATGATTTATCTCCCGGTCATGCTGATCTTCACGCTAACCGCATCGCTCATCGTTGCCTTTTTGATGAATCCGATTTTTGCGGTGGATTTCATGAACCATCCGGACACTGAAAATGGAGGGTCCAAATCCCGGATTTTCAGAAAACCTTTGTTCTGGATAATTTTATTCGCGGGCATTATGATGGATCTCGGGCATTTCACTTTTGGTGGAAACATCCTGATCCTTTTTGCTGTCATGATGGTACTGAATACTTATGTTTTTGAAGGCATGATCCGCACTTTTCAAAATAGGAGCCTTCCCTGGATCATGCGCCATTATGAGTCTTTGTTAAGATGGGCCTTGAAGGGATGGAGGCCGGTCTGGCTGCTCATTGCCACTTTCGTACTGCTTATTTTTTCCATAGTCCTTCTTTTTGCGCGGAAAGTGCCTGTCGTATTTTTTCCAAAGGGAGATCCCAACTTTATTTTTGTTTATCTCAAGCTTCCTGTTGGAACCAATGTTGATTATACTGACTCGGTTACGCATCAACTGGAAAATCGTGTATACGGAGTGCTGGATATGGACAACGGAAAGTCCAATCCCATAGTGGAAAGTGTAATTTCCAATGTAGCCATAGGCGCAAACAATCCGCAAAGTGGTGACCGGAGCACCCGTCCGGAACTGGGTCGCGTGCAGGTAAGTTTTGTTGAATTTGCGAAACGGAACGGAAAGCATACCACGCCTTATCTTGACTCTATAAGACATGTGCTGAAAGGTATTCCGGGAGCGACTATTTCTGTGGACCAGGAACAAAACGGACCGCCAACAGATCCACCCATAAATATTGAAATCAGCAGCGATAATTTCGATGACCTCACCAAGACTGCTGTGGCATTGAAAAATTATATGGATTCACTCCAAACACCCGGTGTGGAAGAACTAAAGATGGATGTGGATCTTACCAATCCTGAAATCACATTAACAGTTAACAGGGAACGTGCCATGATCGAGGGCGTTAGCACATCTCAGATCGGACAGCAGATCAGAACAGCTTTGTTTGGAAGGGAAGTATCCAAGATCAAAGACAATAAAGATGAATATAAGATCCAACTACGCAACAACGAACTGCAGCGCCAAAGTCTGACCGACCTGCTGAATATGAAGATTGTTTTCCGGGATATTTCAAATGGAAGCATTAAGCAAATTCCCATTGCGAACCTTGTTAAGGTGGATTATACAAGCACGTACGGAAGTATTAAACGAAAGGCCCTTAAAAGAGTCATCACACTGTACTCCAATGTGCTCACGGGTTATACGCCCACCGCGGTAAACGCGCAGCTGAAGGATGCCATTGACAACTTTAATCAAAAAGCTGATGATGTTACTATCGTTCAGACCGGCGAAGGAAAACAGCAGGAGGAAACAGCTTCCTTTCTCGGTAATGCCTTGATGATTGCCCTGATGCTCATCCTCTTCATTCTTGTTCTCCAGTTCAATTCAATCAGTAAGCCCGTCATTATTCTGACCGAAATATTATTCAGTGTGATTGGTGTGTTGCTTGGATTCGGGTTCACCGGCATGACGATCTCCGTTGTAATGACGGGACTCGGCGTCGTGGGCCTCGCAGGTATCGTTGTTAAAAACGGGATCCTGGTTATTGAGTTTGCCGATGAATTAAGAAGCCGGGGCATGAAGACCCGTGAAGCCCTTATCAAGGCTGGAAAGACAAGGATAATCCCGGTCCTGCTTACTGCCCTGGCGGCCATCCTTGCGCTGATACCCCTTGCTATCGGGTTTAATATTGATTTTGTCACTCTTTTTGCCGATCTCAATCCGCATATCTTTTTCGGAGGAGACAGTGCAGTATTCTGGAAGCCATTATCGTGGACAATCATATTCGGTCTTGCATTTGCTTTTTTCATGACCCTCGTCATTCTGCCGAGTATGTACCTGATCGCGGAAAGATTAAAGCGGCCTATGCGACGTTATTTCGGAGGAAAGTGGATTTCACTCATGGGTATTCCTCCCCTGACATTCATATTTCTCCTGGTGTTTATTCCCATTACTTTGGTCAGGCATTTTATTGAAAAGAGTAGAAGAAGAAGGGCCGCAGGCGAGCATGTGGACAAAATTTGGGCAGGATCCTGGTTCTGATGCAAAGAAAAAGCCACGGAAGTTTGAATCCTATTCAAATTCCGCGGCTTAACTGCATTAAAAAAGTTTATCTCCTGCTGGACAGCTTAGCCAGCAAGCGAAGGATTTCGAGATACAACCATACAATGGTAACAAGCAAACCAAAAGCACCATACCATTCCATGTATTTGGGTGATCCTGCAGCTACTCCTTTTTCGATCATATCAAAATCCAGGATCAGGTTAAGAGCTGCAATAGCAACCACGAATAAAGAAAATGCAATACCCATTGTTGACCCTTCATGAATAAAAGGAATGTCTATGCCGAACATGCGCAACACGATGGACAACCCATAAAATATGGCAATGCCGGCAGTGGCGACAAAAATAATGGATTTGAATTTTTCCGTTGCCTTGATCACCCGGAGGCGGTACAGGATGAACATAGCGATGACCGCACCGAAAGTGAGCAGTACAGCCTGGGTAATGATGCCGGGAGCCGTTTTTGCAAATACATTATTATATACTGCTGAAATGCCTCCGAGAAAAACACCTTCCAGCAAACCATAAACGGGCGTAAGGTATGCGGCCCATTCTTTCTTAAATGTGATCCCAATTGCAACGATAAAACCCAGGATCGCAGATCCGATCATCCAGGGCATAACATTTACACCATCGTAAAATGCTTTCCATGTCAGTGAAGCAGAACCCATTACCAGGAGAAACAAAAGAAAGAACTTGTTCAGTGTTCCTGTTTCCGTCATCGTTCCCTCACCAGGGATGCTGACTGTATTCTGAAACACATTAAGTGCAGGATTACCAGATTTAAAAATAGCCATAGATAGATTCGTTTATGAGGTGCAATTTACGAAAAAGTACAGGTAATGTAAAGGGGGGTCAACCGAAACGGGCCCGGTATAATTTTAACAAAACAGCATGGATTATTTCCCGCGAGGCGGTTGTTGCGGAGGTCTGTCGTTACGGCGCTGTTGTTGCGGCGGATGCCTTTGGATTTTCTTTTTCCGGTCGGCCCTATCCAGCGTTTTCAAACTGAACTGCCCGGCCAGATCCACGTTAACCAATTCCTCTTCTTTTGGTTTTCCGGTATTCACTTCTACGGCACCCAGATCATCGGGAACCTTGTTCTGCTGGTTCAGTGTCTTAATTTCTTTTACCCTGTCAATCGTTAATGGATATTGTTTGTTGCTATCGGGCAGGACATACCACATCAGGTTTTTGAAAATATCTTTTTTGATGAGCAATGCGGTTCCTTTTGCAACCTGCAGAGTATCCGCATTATCCGGAAATTGCTGGAGCGCGTCAAGATAGGTATCCAGCTCGTAATTCAAGCAACATTTCAGGCGGCCACACTGGCCACTCAGCTTACTTTGATTTATTGAAAGATTTTGATAGCGGGCGGCGGTAGTATTGACCGATTTAAAATCGGTAAGCCAGGTACTGCAGCAGAGCTCGCGGCCGCAGCTTCCGATTCCGCCAACCTTTCCTGCTTCCTGGCGTGCTCCGATCTGGCGCATTTCCACTTTCACCCGGAACTCCGAAGCAAAAATCTTGATGAGCTCGCGGAAATCAACACGGTCATCCGCTATATAATAAAATGTAGCCTTCCTTCCATCAGCCTGAATCTCCACCTGGGATACTTTCATATCCAGCTTCAACTGGCGGGAAATGGCGCGCGAGCGCACCACGGCTTCTTTTTCTCTCGCCTTATTTTGGCGAAGCAGGTCCAGGTCGCGGTCGGTAGCCCGGCGTATGATTTTTTTCATGTCCGGATGATACTCATCCACATTTTTCTTCTTCATCTGAAGTCTGACCAGCTCTCCTATTATACTCACCTCTCCAACATCAAAACCGCCGACTCCTTCAACACTTACCAGTTCTCCTTTTTCGAAGATCTGCATCGTCGGGTTCCGGAAAAAATCTTTCCGGCTGCCTTGATTAAAACTTATCTCAACCACCCTGCATTCGCTTGCGGGGTCATGAAAAGGAAGGTTAGAGAGCCAGTCAAATACATTCATCCGATTACAACTTCCGGTTCCGCAGCTTCCATGGCTCTTGCAACCGGTTGGCTTGCCATTGGCACTGCCACAATTAGAACATCCCATATGTATTGATTAACCAGCAATTGTCAAATATACTAAGTTCCTAGGTCACCACCGCGACTTCCCGGTTTACCAGAATATGGTATAAACGTATGGTGAGGGCATGAAAAAGCATTTTTGCATGCGCATTGCGCTCAATATAATATATAGCGTTGTTTATTTCTTCTATAATTGCCTGCTGACAACTGATATCTGCTGTCTTATTGAGACGTAAGGCAAAATCCTGCTCGTTGGAGGGCAATCCATTGTCTTGTTCCCCGCTCATCCGGAAACGAATTGCCTGTTCCAGCAGGTGACTGAAATACTGGAGAAATTGTTTTTGACGTTCCCTCCCCTGCTTGCTGATATCGTCAATCCATTTTACCTGTGCTATCGGTCCTGTTTTCATTATTCCGTTCAGCCAATCCCTGAGTAATCCCTGCCAGTCGTCTGGCTCTTCCTGCAATAATCTCAATGCTTCCCGATAGTTCTGCTGACTCACCGCCGCGAGTTTTCTGGCCTGTCCGGCAGGAATCTGTCCTTGCTCCATCAGTGCGTGTTCAATCTCCCGGATATCTGGTTTTGGCAATCGAATAATCTGTAGCCGGGAAAGAATTGTTGGCAGTATGAGTGACTCATTCTGCGCTACCAATATGAAAAGGGTATCCGGAGGAGGTTCTTCAATCAGCTTTAATAGTTTATTGCCTTCATTGCCCAGGTATTCCGGCATCCAAATGATCTGAATCTTATATCCCCCCTCAAAACTTTTCAAGCTCAGCTTTCGGGTAATATCATTGCATTCATTCGCACTGATATTTCCCTGTTTATTTTCGGCCTGAATAAACTGGAGCCAGTCATACAAATTCCCGTAAGGGTAACGCGAAATGAATTCACGCCATTCAGAAATAAAATCAACACTCAGCGGTTTTTCACCTGCCTTGCTTGGAAATACCGGGTAGGCATAATGGATGTCAGGATGAATAAGCCTCGCCGCCTTCACGCAGGAAGAACAAACACCGCAACTTTCACCAGGGAGTGTTTGTGCATTGAGTCGCACCTGATCGCATACAAGGTATTGGGAGAATGCCAGGGCGAGAGGCAGGGCGCCCGTTCCTTCTGATCCGCTAAATAATATGGCATGGCTGAGGCGACCGGTTTGCACCATAAACCTCAGCTTGCTTTTGATCTCTTCCAGACCGATTACATCTTTGAAAAACATTCCGGAATATAGCGGAATTTAATTGAGATATTTCGTTATTTCTTCACTCATGGGCGTAACCTTGCTTGGGAATACCGCAATCAGCTTACCGTTTTCGTCAAGCAGGAATTTGGTGAAATTCCATTTGATCACTGGAGATTCCACGCCAATGGCGTTTGCCTGTGCTGTAAGGTATTTGAACAAAGGACTTATATTATCACCCACCACATCTACCTTGGCAGCCATGGGGAAAGTAACGCCGAAATTTTTCTTGCAAAATTCCTTGATCTCAGAATTGGTTCCAGGTTCCTGGGACCCGAAATTATTTGCGGGGAATCCAACGATCACCAGTTTGTCTTTATATGTCTCATATAATTTTTCCAGATCAGCATACTGTGGCGTAAATCCGCACTTAGAGGCCGTATTTACGATCAGAAGTTTTTTCCCTTTGAAAGATGATAAATCAATGGTCCCTCCGTCAAGAGCAGGAACTTTAAAATCATATACACTCATATTCACAATTAAAAAGAGTGGAATAAGCAATAAGCGAAGCATAGAATTCATTTTTAGTATTAATTAGAATAGTCTCAAAGTGGCCTTTTTCAAAGGTAGGCCATATGGAGGTTGCAATTACTGCCGCTCGTAACATCCCAGGTCTTGTTTACCGGGAATTCTTGCGTTTCCATCCAGGTCTACGCCAAGTCCCTGATCATTTCCTATTCCCAAGGCGGGTGAGCCGGCCTGAAGATGGAAATCATAGAGCCGGTCCTGGTTGTCAATTTTTACAAATTCCGGATCCATATTAAGCAACAAAGCAATACTGTCAACATGGGCCGGATAATGCTGCTGTTGCAGGATATCATGGTCAAAGAGCACCTGGAAAACGGTATTTCCCTGGTCCGAGATCTGAGCCTCGTCAAGCACAGCGCTGTCGCCCCAGAAAATGCAATTTGTAAAACTGATCTGAAGGTCACTAATCAGCAATTGGCTACCTACTGTGCCTGCGTTCGACACGCTTAATACGGGTTGCTGATGCTGAAGAACAGGATTTGAATAAGAGGCAGCGGTGCATTGGGTAAAATGATAGGTGCCACCCAGGGCAATAGCTATATTATTTCCGCAGTTGCTGATCAGGCAATTGACAGCATCAATACTGGATTGAATGCCAAGAATGCCTGTTTCAAGGGAATTGTCAATGATGCACTGGTTTAATTGGAGTTTGGGCGATGAATTTATTGAAGGGCCCTCCGCAACAATGGTTTGATCGCCGTTGCGCAGGATGGCATATTGCAAAATATTATTAGTGCTGGATTGCCTGAAATAAATACCCGGCCATGAACCAGGGAAAGAGGCATAGGGTTCNNCATAGGGTTCATCGAGCCGGTCATCATTAAAATAAACACGCTGACTGTCTGCCGCTTCGCCCAATACAAGCAATGTTCCGTCCACAAGCATCGGTGCATTGGCATGAAAAAAAATTCTGCATCCGGCCTGGATGGTTAGCGTTGAATTGCTGTCTACCTGAAGACCTCCGCTAATAACATAAGGAAGATCATTGATCCAATTCACGTTACCCTGAATGACAACGTTGCTGAGAAAATGCGCATTTTGTCCCCAGGCGCTCAACCGGATATATTGCTCCGTCCCATTGTACAGGATGCGGATACTGTCCTGCAAAATAAATGCCTGCGGCTTGTTGTCAGGGTTTATATAAACAGAAATAAAAAGGTAAATACTGTCATCCGCATCCAATGTCAGGTTCGAAGAAGAGGGTCCGGGTGATCCATTGATATTCAGAATAAAGGCTGAGTTTTTCCCGCCCACGAGGCTGATATCGGAAATCAAAAGTTTTTGATCATTATCGTTAATGATCTTCACCTGTTTGGTTACGGATCCGGTTGCAGCAAAAACCGTATCGAAAGAAACTGAATCAGAGGAAAAAATAAGGAAGGCATTGCCGCCGATATAGCTATCTTTTTTGCAGGATATCAGAAAGGATCCAACACAAATCCATAAGAACAGGCACTTGTACATGTTGAACAAAAGTAGCAACATAAGCACGATTGTCAAAGGCAGGTTAATTATGCAGATACACTATGTGCCAGGGTGGCTATGCTCAGTGAAACGCCTTCTATGCGGAGCAGGGTTTTGGCACAAGCTTCGAGGGTGGCGCCGGTAGTGATCACGTCATCCACCAATAAAATATGTTTGCCGCAGATAAGTTCTTTTCTTTTGACCCTGAATTTATCTTCCATATTCTGCCATCGCTGAATCCTGTTTTTATGGGTCTGCGTGGCAGTTCCTTTTACTCGCTCAAGGCAACGCATAAACTGCGGGATATTCATTTCTGCCGAGATCGCGTGCCCCAGAACGGCTGCCTGGTTATATCCCCGTTTTTGTTCTCTTGATTTATATAAGGGCAAAGGAAGGATCAGCTGGCAATCCCGAAAGCGTCCGCTTTTTTTAAGAGCGCGTCCCATGCATTTTCCAAAGTAGGATCCGATCTCTTTTCTTCCTTTATATTTAAACCGGTGAAGACTTTGCTGTACCGGGGATTTCTTTGTGAAATATAAATGAGCAGAGGCTGACTGAATTTCAGCGCGACCCCAAAAAATTTTTTCAACCGGATTTCCTGCACACTGTTCGAATCCGGTGAGCGGCATGGCGGCCAGGCAATAAATACAAAATATATTTTTTTCTTCCAGCAGATCGGTGCCGCACCCGCAACAGACATGCGGGAAAAAAAGATTCGCGAGGGCGGGAAAAAAGTGAATGCCGGGGTTCATAAAAAGCCATGCACTAATCGGGCCAGTTTAAAATAAATGTTTATATACTTCTTCCACTTTTCCCATCATCACTACTTCAATCTGATGGGATTGATTTTTTAATCCTTTCTGATTATACTTGGATACCAGGATCTTTTTGAATCCGAGTTTCTCTGCTTCCGCAATCCTTTGGCCGATCCTGTTTACTGCACGGATCTCTCCGCTCAGGCCGACCTCTCCCGCGAAACAGGTATCTGTAGCTATGGAAACATCTTCGTAAGAACTTAAGAGGGCACAGAGAACTGCCAGGTCAATGGAAGGATCCTCTACTTTCAGTCCGCCTGCAATATTCAAAAAAACATCTTTTACTCCAAAGTGAAATCCCCCTCTTTTCTCCAGGACTGCCAATAATAACTGCAGTCTTCTAAGGTCAAAACCGGTCACTGTCCGCTGTGGGGTTCCATATACGGCGGGAGTTACCAGCGCCTGTACTTCTATCAACAAGGGTCTTTGACCTTCAATGCTGGCTGCGATTGCAGTTCCACTGAGATGATCTTCTTTTTGTGTGATGAGGATCTCGCTTGGATTATTTACCTCTTGCATTCCCTGATCGGTCATTTCATAAATACCCAGTTCTGCCGTGCTACCAAACCGGTTTTTTAGTGTTCTTAAAATCCGGTATGTGTAATGAAGGTCACCTTCAAATTGCAACACGGTGTCTACCATATGCTCCAATATTTTTGGTCCTGCAATATTTCCATCTTTGGTAATATGACCGATCAGAAAAACCGGCGTGTTGGTTTCTTTCGCGAAGCGCTGAAATTCCGAGGCGCATTCCCTTATCTGGGAGACACTTCCGGGCGTAGATTCAATATAAGATGACTGAAGCGTTTGAATGGAATCCACGATTACCAACTGAGGTTTTAATTTTTTTATCTCCTGAAATATCGTTTGGGTGGAAGTTTCTGTCAGGAGATAAAAATTATCCTGATGATTCATCAGCAGGCGGTCCTTTACTTTCAACCTGTCGGCACGCATGCGGATCTGCTGTTCGCTTTCTTCCCCGCTGATATAAAGCGTAAGGATTTCTTTCAACATTAAACCGATCTGCAGGAACAAAGTACTTTTACCGATTCCAGGCTCTCCGGCGACGAGTACAAGACTGCCAGCAACAATGCCTCCTCCAAGTACACGGTTTAATTCAGCGTCCTGAGTGACGATTCTTTTTTCTTCGCCACTGAGTACTTCATGAATCGAAATGGTTTTGATTTCTATTTTTAGGGAAGAATAATTTTTCCATCCGGGTTCACCCAATCTATCATCCTTAGTGATCACTTCTTCAATAAATGTGTTCCATTGTTCGCAGGATGGACATTTACCCAGCCATTTCGCGCTCTCGTATCCGCAATTACTGCAGAAGAAAGCCGTTTTAATTTTGCTCATTCGCTAAAGGTAGTGGCTGAAAATGCCAAAAAGTAAAAAGGCCAGCTACGAGAGCCGACCTTTTACTTACTAACCCATTAAATTCTTCCACTAAATTACAAAATCAGGTCACATAACAAAATAAATTTTTATTCCTGTTAATAACTTTAAATCTTCAGCATTCCCATTCATTCAGGAATTAAATAACTCATAAATGACTGTGAACTAAGTATTTACACTTATTTTTTTAATCAGCCACAAGGCTTAATCTGCTGGAAATAAATCCTTGGTTATGATCGGAAATTGTTGTTTTGCTACAAAAAAATAATATTCATGGGAAAACACCATATTATATTATTTTATAATGTAAAAACGACAATTTGGGGGGTAAAAAAGGGTAAAATCCGTATTGGATTGGGCGTTTAGAGCTTGATTTCTTCCTCATGTTTATCGAAGAAATGGAATTCTGTCATGTGGTAGTTCGTATTGGCCTTAATCTGGACCGGCTGCTTATATTTCCAGCGCCACTTGGATCTTTTGCTGAAGAAAAAGCCCCCTTTGGTTAAATAGGCATGCATGATGGGATGCACGGTCAGGGTAAGGTCCTTATGTTGATGATTCAGCAGATAACTCAGATTCTTCTCAATTTCATCTTCCAGGATCAGGGCCGATGAGATTTTACCTGTGCCATTGCAGGTAGGGCAGGTTTCCTGGGTATTGATGGTGATCTGTGGTTTCATCCGCTGGCGGGTGATCTGCATCAATCCGAATTTGGAGATGGGGAGCACTGCATGCTTGGCGCGATCGGTACGCATGAAGGATTCCATGGCTTCCACCAGCTTCCTTTTGTTATCCGGGAATTTCATGTCAATAAAATCAGCCACGATGATTCCGCCCAAATCTCTGAGGCGAAGTTGCCGCGCGATTTCTTCAGCTGCCTCCAGATTGGTTTCGAGCGCATTTTGTTCCTGGTTATTGCTTACGCTTTTGTATCCGCTGTTCACGTCAATCACGTGCAGAGCTTCTGTGTGTTCAACGATAAGATAGGCTCCACTGGGCAGGTTAACAGTTTTTCCAAAAGCGGCTTTCACCTGTTTGGTAATGCCGAAATGGTCAAATATCGGCGAACCATTGTTATAAAAGGAGACGATATCTATTTTGTCGGCCGCAATCCGCTGAATATAGGTGCGGGTGTCATTATACAGGTTGCGGTCGTTAACTACGATCTTATTGAAATCTTCATTGAGCAGGTCCCTGAGCATACTGGTGGTCTTGGTTTGCTCACTGAGAATCTTGGCGGGGGCAACGGCTCCTTTCAGATTATGCTGGATCAGCTTCCAGGTAGCAACCAGATCGCTAAGGTCTTCATGTAACTCGGCTGTATTTTTCCCTTCAGCTGCTGTACGCACAATCACACCGAAATTCTTTGGCTTGATGGCTTCCACAATTTTCTGGAGCCTCTTTCTTTCGTCGGATGAATGAATTTTTCGGGAAACTGCCACAATATCATTGAACGGCGTAATGACCACGAATCGTCCGGGCAGTGAGATTTCGCAACTCAGGCGGGGGCCCTTGGCTGCGATCGGCTCTTTGAGAATCTGCACCAGAATATTCGGCTTGCCGCTCAGCACCTCATTTATCTTCCCTGTTTTTACGATCTCCGGTTCAACAGTAAATGAACCGAAATCAAACCCGTTTTCATGGGTATTATCCTGAATGCTCTGCTGTGTGAATTTGAGCAGGGACCGTGCATAAGGGCTTAGATCGGTATAATGGAGAAAGGCATCTTTTTCAAATCCCACATCAACAAAAGCTGCGTTCAGCCCGGGGATGAGTTTTTTTACCTTCCCCAGATATAAATCACCAACGGCAAAGCTGGCGTCAGCTTTTTCATGGTGCAATTCTACCAGCTTTTTATCTTCCAGCAGGGCTATTTCTACTCCCTGAGGGACTGCATTTATGATCAGTTCCTTATTCAATGTTTTCGTAACATTTACTGCTTAACCTGTACATCACTAAAAAGGAATCCAAATGCTGAAGAGGATTTAGTTAAGCGCCAATATGGATGCATGTAAGCATTTATGTAGCGTAAGTAAATAAATTGATTCAGCTGGAAAAATAGACCGTAGGGCATCCGGTCCGGAGTGCGTTTATTTATTTCTTTTTTTATGACGATTCTTACGCAATCTTTTCTTTCTTTTATGGGTCGCAATTTTATGCCGCTTCCTTTTTTTACCACAAGGCATTGATGAATGCTTTTTTAGTGAACTAATATTTTTTCTTCGCTCCTCGGAGCGCTTATTTTAATGACGCCAGTCTTTCATTGATCGCATTGACCAGGTCTGGGTTATTCGAAATTTTCTTTGCGGCAGTGTACCATTTTCTGGCAGATGCACCGTCGCCGGTTCTTTCATAAGCTTCGCCTAAACTCAGGGTGGCTTCGAGGTTTTCAGGATCATAGTGAACGACCTTCATCAGCCGTGGGATCGCTTTATCGTATTGCCCCGATTCTATTCCACCAAGACCCAGAATCAATTGCGCATACATGTTCAGTGAATCCCTTTTGACCACGGCCAGGATTTGCTGAATTCCTCTCATCACATCCGCCGGCTCCTGTCCGTTACTTCCGAAAATATACGTAGCACCTAATCCGATTATTGTTGAATCATTGGAAGGATCCAGCTTTTCTGCCCTTTCAAAAAGGTCCCGGCTCTGATTTGCCATCCAGCTTTTCAATACAGAATTATCCTGGGCTCGCAGATTGCTCAAAAATAATTGGGCTGCAAAAGTGAGACTTTTTTCAGAATTTTCCAATTTTGCTGCCTCTGCCAGATAATAGGCTGAAGGGAGGAAGGCATTTTGGACCGAATCTTTCCAGAACCTCGACAGCTGATCATAAGCGGCTATCTGCTGATTCTTCACATCTCCCCTCACAACCGCGTTTTCAAGGCGGTTCACATGAGCAAGTTGTGATGGACTGAGTTTGGACTTGCTTTCTTCAAGGATTCCCTTGATATCAAGCGTTTTAGCAGGTTCCGCCGTACCGCTTGCCGTCTCAGATTTTTTAAGCGTGGGAACAGTGTTTCCAAAAAAATAAAAAACAACCAGGATCAGTATTCCAAATCCGGCCACAATAAATTGTTGTTGCTTCACATAAGGACTTTATCCGGCGAAATTACATCTCTTCATCAGGGTTTGGCTGATTATCCTTAATGAACTGCAATTTTTTCACTTCGGCAACAAATTCTTTTGCAGGTTTAAAAGAAGGGATGAAATGCTCCGGAATATGAACCGCAATATTCTTTTTTATATTGCGCCCAATTTTAGCTGCCCGCTTTTTGGTAATAAAACTTCCGAATCCACGTATATAAATGTTTTCACCTTTGGAGAGCGTGTCTTTAACCTCTTTGAACATAGTTTCTAACGTAACCAGAACGTCTACCTTAGGTATCCCTGTTTTATCCGAAATTTGATTAACGAGGTCCGCCTTTCTCATGGCTCAATTGTTTTATAAGTTTCTGATTTTAAATATATAACAAAAAAATTAATCCACAACCTATTTCTCAGCAACAAGTTTTTTTAAAAAATCGATGGTTATAATCCCCTGCATTTCAATAAATTATAAATAGCTGATAACCAGCAAACTAATAATTATAAAAAATTTTTTTCCACTATGATTTCCCTGGATTTCAGTAAAAAATTACTCCTTTGGAATCGCACTGAAAATACCCGGCAGATGCCCTGGAAAGGAGAAAAAGATCCCTACCTGGTTTGGCTGAGGGAAATCATTCTTCAGCAAACGCGCGTGGGCCAGGGAATGGCATACTATGAGAAATTCGTTAACAGGTATCCGACGGTGAAATTGCTCGCAAAGGCAGGAGAAAAGGAAGTCTTTAAGCTATGGGAAGGGTTGGGATATTATAATCGTTGCCGCAACCTGATATCAACAGCAAAAATAATCGCATCCGGTCATCAGGGAAGATTTCCATCATCTTACGAAAGCATCATGGATCTACCGGGAATCGGTTCCTACACAGCAGCAGCGATCGCCTCCTTTGCTTTCGGTCTTCCTTACGCCGTGCTCGACGGAAATGTTAAGCGCGTGTTGGCCAGATATTTTGGTATCCGTACGAGTGTTCAATCGGCGAAAGGGAAAAATCTTTATCAATCGCTGGCCCAGACCCTTTTATATAAGAAAGATCCTGCACTTTATAATCAGGCCGTCATGGATTTTGGTGCAGTAATCTGTAAGCCGAAAAATCCTTTATGTGAGAACTGTTTTTTGTCTGAAAATTGTCAGGCATTTCAGCATCATTGGGTCGATCTGCTGCCCGTTGCGAAAAAGGCAGCACCAAGAAAAATCCGCTGGTTTTATTATTTCATTGTGGACGCGGGAGATGGGAAATACTGGATCAGGGAAAGGAGGCAAAAGGATATCTGGGAAAATCTCTTTGAATTTGTTTTATGGGAAACTGGGAAAATTATGCCTCAAAGGAAAATAAAAAATTCGGGGTTCATGCGGGAGCATTTTGGAAAAGTCGGTTTTCGGATCCTTCATATTTCGGATGTGCTTCGCCAAACGCTTACTCACCAAACGATTAATGGCCGTTTTATCCATATCAGGCTGAATAAGCAGCAGAACAGCCTCTCCGAATACATGCTTATAGACAGCCATCAACTGAACCTTTTTCCCTTTCCCCGAATGATCCGCACTTATCTAAAGGATTCCGCACACCTGCTGGCCTGAATTCTGGTAAAGCTTTTGATGGTTATTCTCCGGATAATCCTTGCCGGATTTTCCCTAAAACAGAAATGGCCATCAGCACCAGCATTATAAATTTAAATAAACAGGTATGAGAGGTGTTAACAGAGTAACGCTCATTGGAAATTTGGGCAAGGATCCTGATGTCCAGTACCTGGAAGGAAATATCGGAGTGGCTAAATTTTCGCTCGCTACTACGGAAACGTTCAAAGACAGGGCAGGAAAATTGATCTCGCAAACAGAATGGCACACGGTGGTTCTCTGGAGAGGGCTGGCAGAACTAGCCAGCAAATATCTGCATAAAGGGAGCCTTGTTTATATTGAAGGAAGGCTGCGAACGCGCAGCTGGGAAGATAAAGAGGGGAATAAAAAATTTGCCACGGAAGTAGTTGGCGACAATCTGATCATGCTTGATAAGCGATCCGATGCTGCTCATTCTCATCTGCCTCCTCAGGAAGGAATGGAAGGAGGGAACGGTACAGAAGGACCGCCAGTTGGTGAACCTTCACCCGATTTGCCTTATTGAAGGAAATAGCCGGAGATTTTATATAAATTTACCGACCTGAAATAACCGTACGGAGCATGTCAACAACAAGCGGGTTGCCTGATTTTCTACTGATCATCAATGTTCAGGCTACTACGGTCCTGGTAATCCTAATTCTTTTTTTTCTTGTTATGTCTTTTATTGTTTCCGGATCCCGGATCGCCTTTTTTTCTCTCAGCGATAAGGAAATTAACATCCTGAAAACAAAACAAGACAGCTCATGGAGAAGGATCGTAAATCTGCTTGAGGAACCCAGGACCCTGCTGGCTTCACTACTTATCGCAAATATTCTGCTGAATATCGCCATCATCATTCTTTCCAATTTCCTCATAGACCAGGTCATACCTTTTAAGCAGGACTACTGGTTTTTTGAGTTTCTTATCAAAGTGATCATGGTCAGTTTTGTACTTATCCTTTTTGGAGAAGTTATGCCGAAGGTATGGGCAAGCCAGAATACGCTTCAGTTTGCTTTCTATACTTCAGGCGTTACGGAAGTCATTCATTTGCTTTTTAGACGGGTAGGAATACTGCTCGCATTCCAGTCAGAAAAACTGGAGCGCTTGTTCGGAAGTCAGCGTTCTGCAGCAAACAGTCTGGAGGAACTGGATCACGCGATTGACAATGACACAACGGCGGAAGAAAAAAACATCCTGAAAGGGATCATCAAATTTGGCCACATTACAGTAAAGCAGATTATGAAGACCAGGCTGGATGTAAGTGGGGTGGAAGACAGGNNCCGGTATACAAGAAAAGCCTCGACGAAATTTCCGGTATGGTCCATACCAAGGATCTTATTCCCTATCTGAATGAGCCTGATACTTTCGACTGGCATGGGCTTCTTCGGGTGCCTTATTTTGTTCATGAACACAAAATGATCAAGGATCTGATGCAGGAATTCCAGGCCGACCGGATCCATTTTGCCATTGTAGTAGACGAATTCGGAGGAACCAGCGGAATAGTTACGCTTGAAGATATTATGGAAGAAGTGATTGGGGATATAAAGGATGAATTTGATGAAGATGATGGGTCTTCCTCCAAACAGGAGGATGGCAGCTTTGTATTTGAGGGAAGAATGATGATGAACGACGTGTGCAAAGTGATGGATCTGCCTGTCGATACCTTTGATACGGTAAAAGGGGATTCCGACTCGCTGGCCGGACTAATTCTCGAGCTGGCCGGAGAAATTCCAAAGATAAACGACGTGATTGTCTGCGGCGATTTCCAATTCACAATACTGGAAGCCGACAGCAGCCGTATTAAGAAAGTTAAGGTGAGCATTAAACATTAAAAACAATACATTTTGCGTAAGCGATCCGGCCCGATTTTCTTACTGTTGACGTTCATCATCCTGATTGCATGCAATAGCACATATACACCCAAGCCCCGGGGATATTTCCGGATTGATTTTCCCGCGCATGAATATCAATCATTCAATAATCCGGAGTTCCCTTATTCTTTTGACTATCCTGTATATGGGACGATCGTTCGCGATACTTCTTTCTTTGGGGACAAGCCTGAAAACCCATACTGGATCAATGTTGAATTTCCCCGTTTCCATGCGCGTATCTATTTCAGCTACAAAAAAGTGGTGGGGGGTAACTTTTCCAGGCTGAGAGATGATGCCTATAAAATGACCTATAAAAATACCTATAAGGCTACTTCCATTGTAGACTCGCCTTTTGCTACCCCGTTGGACCTGCATGGGGTATTTTTTCATGTAGGCGGAGATGCGGCAACAGCGAATCAGTTTTTTGTCAGTGATTCGGTAAATCATTTCTTGAGGGGAGCTTTGTATTTTGACAGCACCCCAAATGAGGATTCCCTGAGCATTGTGAATCAGTTTCTGCAAAAAGATATGGACCATCTTATAAACACCCTGAGGTGGAAAAACGCACAAAGGT
>PLEB01000294.1 GCA_003136915.1 Chitinophagaceae bacterium | reverse complement strand
GCAGAAATAAATGGAGCCCTGTTAATTTGTGCGCGGCCTGCTGATTGCCTGGAAGATGCATCAGAGGCGGCGGTTAAACCATTCGGATTAAATGCTTGAAGATAAGCAGTGGCAGGAGTTTCGGGTTCAGCAGATGTTTTGGTTACGGCCCTTGTATTATGTACATATTTTGATGGAGCGATCAGCTGGGTGCCAGCAAGAATAAGAATACCACCAACCAGAAAGCTCATTCCAACCACAAAGCCCCTGCGCCTGGTATCCAGGAAATTATGCACTTCGTTCCAAACCTTATCTGAAGGATACATTTTGAACTGATCAGATTTCTCTTTCAGTTGCTTTTCAAATTCATCATCAAAATAACTTCTCTCCTTCATTTTCGGCCGTTTTGGTACGACTTCTCATAATAATCATTGGATTGCAGTAAGCCGGTCAGATTTTTCCCTGGGCTCCGGAATAAGATTTCTTCTGACAAGAATATCTTCCAGCATTTGTCTTGCCCTGGTATATTGGGAACGACTGGTACTTTCTTCAATATCCAGCATTCCGGAAATTTCTTTATGGGAATAACCTTCAATGGCATAAAGGTTAAGCACGGTGCGGTAGCCAATGGGCAGGAGGCGGATACAGTCCACGATTTGCTTCGCCTGGACAATAGAAGGAATATTTTCTTCACGAATCTGTGCCGAGTTTGCCTGGATGATATCCACACTTTCATTGAAGCGCTTATTTTTTTTCAGGTGATTGATACAAGTGTGCACCATTATCCGGCGAATCCATCCCTCAAAAGCACCTTTACTTTGAAAAGTATGCATCTGGAGAAACACTTTTATGAATCCATCCTGAAGCATATCCTCTGCGTCCTCCCGGGTATGGGCAAACCTAAAACATACCGCCAGCATTTTAGGGCTAAACCGTTGGTAAAGCTCACGTTGTGCAGCAGCATGATTCTTCAAACAGCCTTGTAAAATGGCTTCTTCGGTCATATAAACCTCGTTGCCCTGTAAATTAGACAAATTTTTGCTGTTAAAGCTGCATTGCGTTAAAGATTCCGCAAGGTTTTAGCTGTATAAAACAGATCCGGTCATCTCCTTGGGAACTTCATAACCCATGAGTTTTAGGAGTGTGGGCGCGATGTCGGCGAGCTTTCCCGGGTGAAGTTTTCCACGCCATTGATTATCAATAATGAAATAAGGAACCAGGTTCAGGGTATGCGCGGTATTCGGTGTTCCGTCCGGGTTGATCATATAATCCGCATTCCCGTGATCAGCGGTAATAAAAATAAGGTAGTCGCTGGCCAGCGCTGCCGTCACCACCCTTTGAACGCAATGATCCACGGTCTCAACAGCCTTGATCGCAGCAGAAAATACGCCGGTGTGGCCCACCATATCCGCATTGGCATAGTTAAGGCATATAAAATTGGCGGATTTGTTTTGTATCTCGGGTACGATCGCATCGGTGACAGCGTCGGCACTCATCTCCGGTTGAAGATCATAGGTGGCCACTTTTGGAGACGGAATCATGATCCGTTTTTCACCTTCAAACGGGGTTTCCCGGCCGCCGTTGAAGAAGAAAGTAACGTGCGGGTATTTTTCTGTTTCAGCAATGCGTATCTGCTTGAGATTATTTTTTTCTATCACTTCAACCAGCGTCATTTTAAGATCATCATTTTCAAACATCACGTGTACATTTTTGAAATGATGGTCATATTCCGTCATAGTTGTATAGTGGAGTGAAAGTTTTTTCATTCCCTGCTCCGGGTGATCCGTTTGTGTTAGGACCTCCGTTATTTCGCGGCACCGGTCCGTTCTGAAATTAAAACACAACACGGTATCCCCATCCCTGATGCAGGTCAGTGGTAATCCGTCAGGACCCTTTACCACACTGGGTTTTATGAATTCATCGGTAACGCCGTCTGCGTAACTTTTCTCTACAATTTCCAATGCATTATTTCCTGTTTGCCCTTTGCCGTTTACGAGTGCATCATAAGCCAGCTTTACGCGCTCCCAGCGTTTATCGCGGTCCATCGCATAATATCTCCCGGATACTGTTGCAATTTTTCCCGTAGATGTCGCATCCAGATGGTCCTGCAGATTACGTAAAAATCCATATCCACTTTTTGGATCGGTATCACGGCCATCAGTAAACGCATGTATGAATACGTTTTGAAGTCCTTCGGTTTTGCAGCAGCCAATGATAGCTTTCAGGTGATTGATATGTGAGTGCACACCGCCATCACTCACCAGCCCCAGCAGATGCAAATTCTTTTTATTGTTTTTTGCAAACCTTAGCGCTTCCAGCAACACCGGGTTTTTAACAAAGGATCCGTCCCGGACAGCCACATTGATGCGTTGCAATTCCTGATAAACGATACGACCGGCGCCGATATTCAGATGGCCGACTTCGGAATTCCCCATCTGACCATCGGGGAGCCCGACGGCTTCGCCACAGGTCACCAGGGTACTGTTTGGGTAATTTGAATAAAGAGATTTTACAAAGGGAGTCTTTGCATGGCTGATCGCATCCGCCTCCGGCACTTTGCCGAGTCCCCAGCCGTCCATGATAATCAAAATTGCATTTTTCTTTGACATTTTTGCCTGAATTGTCCGNNCCTTTCAGGATGGGTTCTGGTTTGTTTCACGCTCATCCTCCTTTCTTTCCGGACTTTTCCCCCTGCCGATTCATATAATCTGCAAGCGGTAGCTACAGCCTTAAAATCAGGGAACGTTAACCAATTGTCTCCTTTCCTGGATATCCGGGTGGATATCAGTCTGCCCGACAAGAGTGACACCTATAGCAAGTCGCAGGCAGAAATGGTGATCCGGGATTTTTTCTATACCCATGCAGTGCAGAATTTCAGGATCACCCAACAGGGTGAAAGCGGCGATTTCATTTTTTGTACGGGTCTGCTGCAAACCCAGTCCGGAAATTACCGCACGACTTTATTTTTCAGACAAAAGGGAGATAAACAATTTCTTGAGGAGATTAGGTTTCAGCCCGTCGAGTAGACCCGTTGTTAGTTATGGGTTATGAATTATGAGTGATGGGTGGCTCCGCAAGTTTCAATTTCTTTTGAAAATAATAGATGGTTATCACCTGTCTTGGTTTTGCGCCGGAAGTTCATCACCCATAACTCATAACCCATAACTTTTTACTGCTTTCCGCGCCATCCTCAAGGATGTAAAGGCCGTTGCAATCCCTATAATTTTCACCAAAATCATTTTTCCTGCGTAGGCGCTGCCCCGCCGGAAAATACATTTTTCAGCGCATGCCGGATCGATCCGGGAGCGAAGATGGCAGAACTGAATTAGATTTGCTCATCAAGATGATTTGCATTGGACAGACCTGTTCCCTTTTTTGATGAGCGCCTGCACGCATTGATCGCCGCCGCCCTGGCAGAAGACATGGGGGACGGGGATCATTCCACGCTCAGTTGCATTTCTGCGGATGCCAGGGGAAGGGCGGTACTAAAGATCAAGCAGGATGGGATATTGGCCGGAGTGGAAGTGGCGCAAAAGATATTTCAATACAGGGAGCCTGCGTCCGTTTTTCATCTTCACAAAACGGATGGAGAAGCCATGCGGGCCGGGGAAATTGCATTTGAGGTGGAAGCTTCTGTTTATACCATTCTGATTTGTGAGCGGCTTGTTCTGAACTGTATGCAGCGTATGAGCGGTATCGCTACGCTTACGCATCAATTTGTAGATAAGATCAGGGACTATTCATCCAAAATTCTGGACACCCGTAAAACGACTCCGAATTTCCGCCTGCTCGAAAAAGAGGCGGTGCGCATTGGCGGCGGTCAAAATCACCGTTACGGATTATTTGACATGATCATGCTAAAGGATAATCATATAGATTATTGCGGAGGAATAAGAAAAGCAATCGAGTGCGCTTACCAATATAAGCAGGAAGTAAAACCAGGTTTGAAAATTGAAGTGGAAGCCAGAACACTGCAGGACGTCAGGGAAGTTTTGGGAACGGGTAAGGCAGACAGGATCATGCTGGATAATTTCAGTCCCG
>PLEB01000280.1 GCA_003136915.1 Chitinophagaceae bacterium | reverse complement strand
AGGTGCGAATCCGCAACTAAAGTCCATCAACCATCACCATATACCATAAACGGTAAAAAAAAACTGCCAGAGATCTCTCCGGCAGCTATATAATATATCCGACCTCCCTACTGTGATTCCAGACGGAATACAATCGGCTGCTTCTTATAAGATTTTACTTTACGGCCGTTTTGAATCGCAGGACTCCAGTTACCGCTTTTCTTGATTACACGCGCCGCTTCATCACGCAATTCATTCGGACCCTGCACTGCTTCCACATCACTCACATTCCCTTCCTTATCCACGATAAACTGAACAATCACGGTTCCCTGAATTTCGGCACTCGCAGCATCGTCGGGATAATGCAGGTTCTTCATCAGGTAACGCTGCCATGCGGCAGGTCCGCCGGGATAACTCGACTCGATCTCCACTTTCGTAAAGGTTTTGTCGTAATCCGTATTATCCTTCGGTGCTTCAACAACACCCTTACCCTGATCTATCGGGGGAGCGGTGATATTATCATCCTTGATCCCCTGCTGATTGATGGCGCCAATCTTGGTGTCTTCCAGCTTTTCCACTTCCGGTGGCTTTTCTTCCTCTTTCACTTCCTCGTCCTTTACAATTTTGGGAGGAGTAAATTTGGCCATTTCCACTTTGGGTGGTTCCACTTTCGGAGGCGGCGGAGGCGGTGGCAAATCCTTTTTTTCTTCCTTGATATCTTCCAGCTGTACATCCTGCACCACCATGGCCTTGGTCTTGGCTCTGTCATTCATATTGCTTACCAGAAAGCCGGCACAAAGCAGCAGCACTACTGCAGTAGTCACCAGCATGGCGATACGGAGGCGCCGGTTATAGGTCTTACGCAGATCGTAAGCCCCGTATTGCTTGTTTCTTCCCTCGAAGATGATGTCAAGCACATCGGCTGTTAATATTTTATTTATTTCCATGATGGAGTCTTTTCTTGTATTAACTCAATTTACTAAAATTCCCCTGGTTTTCCATACTTATTTAATACCATTGGCTGCTTCCGTTTTCTGAACCAACGTGTATTCAACAGGAGATATATCCACCATCGCATACCGCTTTACCTCGTCAATGGTCATCTCATCCAGGATGTTCACCGTATTTTTGTAGGTGGCATCCGGCGTGGGTTTAAGCACCACGACGAAATCCTTGGGGTCCGTTCTTCTTTTCTTGTCGACAACAACATCCCTGACCATTTTAAAAGTGGTCTGCAGCATTTTGGTAGGATCATCCCCTTCATAATAATAGATCTTGTCATCCTTACCCAACAACAGCGTGATAACCGCTGAATTCTTAACCTTGTTCTGCTCATCCGGATTCTTCACATCCTTGGGCAGGAACATGCGCATAGCGGTAGGCTGGCTCATGGTTGTAGTGAAGATGAAAAAAGTGATCAGGAGAAAACCCAGATCACACATCGGAGTCAGATCCACCCTGGTGGAAAGCTTTTTTCCTTTTTTGACGCCGGGACCTTTTTTATGTTTCCCGCCGCCCGAGGTATCTACTTCTGCCATGATAATAGATTTTTATTAAATGATATGAACTTAATCAGACGAACCCTTCGTTCCGGTTGCTACATTCACTTTGTACAATTCCGTACCGACCGGTACCGCAACCGGATTTGTTACAATCTGGAACTTCATCAGGTCATTTCTTTTCAATGCCCAGATTACGCCGCCGAAAGAAGGATACTTGGAAGCATCATCCCCTTTAACAACAACGTTCATCTTGGTCCCGGCGAACGCAGTAGCAGCTGCCCGGAACCAGTCAACCATCTCATTATTATTACTATCCAAAACCGGTATTCCGGCCAGAATGACATTCTTCAGATCCTCTGGTGATTTATCCAGAAAAGCTTTCAGTTGGCTGAAAGGCACGCCAATATAGGCATTGGGGGTGTGCGTGAAATTCTTTTTCTCCTCAGCGGAAAGACCCAGATTCTTGGCGGTATTTATATCATCCAGGATATCCGCTTTTTGATTCGGATTTGATTCTGAAACGGAGAAATAAACCTTACCATTTTTGTCAATGGTAACCTGAACCACATCCTTATCCAGCACAATCTTGGTGGATACCGAATTGGGCGTATCCACTTTCAGCGCTTCAGGAGGCTTGAACTTGGTAGCAAGGATAAAGAAAGCCAGTAAGAGGAAGGCCACGTCGCACATCGCGGTCATGTCCACCGTCGTACTCTTTCTCGGTAACTTCGCTCTGGCCATAGTGAACGATTATATGATTTACTAATTAGATGCAATCCGAACCATTTTCCATAAAATCCCAATGGGTTTTTCAGGAAGGAACGGCTCATTTATACATAGAAGCAAAGCTCTGTGTAAGGGTAAATCCGCTTTCGTCAATACCATAGGTTATACCGTCAATCTTTGTAGTAAAGATATTGTACATGATAATGGCTATGGCAGATGTTCCAATACCCAGGGCTGTATTATAAAGGGCTTCGGAAATACCTTGGCTCAAACGCTGGGCGGCTTCTCCTCCACCGCTATCTCCCAGGGAAGCAAAGGCCCGGATCATCCCGATTACCGTTCCGAGCAATCCCATCAGGGTTGCAACGGAGGCAATGGTAGAAAGGAATACCAGGTTTTTTTCCAGCATGGGAAGTTCAAGCGCGGTGGCTTCTTCTACTTCTTTCTGAATAGCCAGCACTTTTTGTTCTGTGTCCAGTTCTCCTATGGTGATCATTTCCTTGTATTTACGCAAGCCGGCTCTCATCACGTTCCCTACGCTGCCTTTCTGCCTGTCGCATTCGGCAATGGCTGAATCCACGTTTTTATTAGCCAGATGATACTGTACTTTGCGGATAAATTCATTGATATTACCGCTTCCGGTTGCTTTACCGATGGTTAGAAAACGTTCTACCACAAAAGTGAGTACAGTAAGCAATGCGCCAATCAGGATCGGTACGATAATGCCTCCCAGATACATACGGGCAAGACCGGACTTTGCACCCACTTGCTCAGGCCAGAAACCGCCGTTTGGATCGGGTTTTGTGAAATTGCTATCTGCGCCTATCAGAAATCGCCAGATTAAATAACCAATAATAATGCAAAGCAGGGGGGCCAGCCAGGAAACTGAATTACCCTTTTTTGCAACTTGCACGCTTGTTGCAGGTTTCGCTGCAGCCGTCGCAGTCGGTCTTGTTTCAGCCATGATCGTTTGTTTTTAGTGTTTAAGAAAGTTTTGAAAAATGATTTTGAATTAATCTATGAGATTGGGGTTGATAAAGTAAAGCCTTTTCTATAGGAATTTCGGCGTAGCGATTTTTCGTAGGGAACACAATATAGTAAATTTCCGGAATGCCAAATCGAAAATAGTTTTTCTTTAAAATTAATTAGTAATCATTCAAAACCCTTGCCTGCATTCGTTCTGCCATATCCTTAAGCAGGGCTCATTCATAGCGCAGGGCCTGAATGGGATTTAGGCGGGCTGCTTTGAAAGAAGGATATAAACCGGCTAATAATCCTACTACGGAACAGATCACTACGCCCCAGATAAGCCACTCCCAGGGAAATACAAATCCGGTATTCAGAACAAGGGAAAACGAGTTACCAACCAGGATCCCCAATACTATACCGAAGACCGCACCCATCAGGCTTATGATAATGGACTCGAATAAAAATTGTGAACGAATACTGTGCTTCCTCCCTCCGATCGCTTTGACCACCCCGATTTCCTTAGTGCGCTCGGTTACGGAGACCAGCATGATATTCATTAAGCCTACTGCTGCGCCGGTTAGCGTGATAAACCCAATAATGCGTGCGCACCAGGTTATCAAACCGAGGTTTTTTAAAAGCTCTTCCACGAACCGGTCGCTTTTGTCAATCACGAAATTACTTGCGTCCGTGCTGCTGATCCTGCGAATGGGCCGGAATACGCCTTCGGCCTCGCCGATTGCCATATCCATCTGGTTTACATCGCTCACTTTTACCTGTATATTGAAAGAAGGTTCAGGATTATACTGGTTCGTAGCGGCACTTGCAAAGAAACGCCTGACATTATTATAAGAGGTGATCGCGATATTATCCCAGCTTCTTCCGATGCTGGCTCCCTTGGATTCCATTGTTCCGATTATACGGTAGGGTATCCCGTTTATCTTGACGATCCTTTCCACTGCCCTTTCGGGATTTCCCCCAAAAAACTTCTTTACCAGATCGCTGCCCAGCAGGCAGACATTCCTTCCGGATTCCACATCCAGTTCATTGAGCGAGCGGCCCGCATCCAGGTTGTACCCGTTGAGTTCGGCATAAAACTCATCCCCGCCCATTACCTGAACGGTGGGATTGGTTTTCTTATCGCCCAAAGATGCAATATTGTTATTTCCGCCCCGGAGGCTGAGGGAAACCTTTGCAGGAAAATGGTAACCGGTTTTAAACATCTCGGCCTGATCCCGGGTAATCACCTTTTTAATATTGGATTTCTTGATCTTTTTCTCGCCTTTCTTCTCCTCGGTAACCTGATTGTTATTTCCGAAAAACTGGTAATCCTGAAAATGAATGGTAAACCCGGTTGCACCCATGGAAGCAAAGCTTTCCGTAAACTTTTGCTTCATCGCTTCAATGGCCGTACTGATTCCTACGAGGGCCATGATGCCGAAGGCAATAATGGCAACCGTGAGGCCGGTGCGCAGTTTATTGCTCCTGACGGTCCGGAAAGCAAGCGAAAGCACATCCGATAGTCTCATATTTTATTTATGCAATGGCTAATTTAAAGATTCTAAATGACTTCCGCCGGTGAATCTGGTATTAGAGATAGATAATATATAAGCGGTCAGTCAGCCATTGTGGAAATATTCCCAGCAGGATCACAATTATTGCCAGTATGATCAGCATCAGGCTGAATCCCCGGCTAATCTCCAGCTGCTGGCCGGCGCCTTCCTTAAAGTACATGGCCTGTATAATCCGGAAATAGTAGTAAACGCTAATGGCCGCGCAAAAAAGCCCGAGTATGACCAGCCAGAGGAACTTGCCGGTTTCCATAACTGATGCAATCATGTAGTACTTGGCCAGGAACCCTCCTGTAAGGGGTATCCCTGCGAGTGACAGCAAAAATATAGTGGCCGTCAGGGCTAGGACAGGATACTGTTTGGCCAGCCCGTTGAATCCCTCAAAACTATAGTCTTTCATTCGGATCAGGATAGCAAAAAGGCCAATCGTGGCTGCGCTGTAGGCCGCCGTATACAGGATGATCCCTTCCTTAGCCAGGTTATTGAGGGTCAGGAGGGAAAACAGCATGAACCCCATCTGCGAAATACTGGAGTAGGCCAGCATCCGCTTTACACTTTGCTGGAAAACAGCCGTTATGTTTCCGATAAGCAGGGTGGCCGCCGCCAGGATGGCTATAAATATCTGCCAGTAGCTTTTCATGTCGCCAAATGCGTCCCTGAACAAGCGGATAAAAGCAATGAATGCCCCCGCCTTTACAACGGTGGCCATGAACGAAGTAATCGCGGTGGGAGCACCATCATAAACATCAGGCGCCCAGAAATGAAAAGGAGCCGCCGATACCTTGAAAGCCATGGAGCTCATGAGCAGGATCAGCCCGGCCATAAACATGGGAGAGCCCCCGCCTCTGCCCATCGCGAGTTCATCCAGAAAGAAGGTTCCCCTTTCACTCGCCCCATACAGGAAAGCAATTCCCAGCAGCATGAGGCCGGTGGAAAATGCACCCATCAGAAAATATTTTAAAGCGGCTTCGTTGCTTTTGAGATTTCGTTTGTCACTCCCCGTTAGTATGTACAGGGGAATGGAAATGATCTCGATCCCGATAAACAGCATCAGCAGATTATTGAAAGAACTCGCAATGGCAATGCCGCAAAGAACAAAAAAGATCAGCGCGAAATATTCTCCGGGATTGTTTCCGATACCGGCAATGTCTTTTGCGTTCATCAGGAATAAGGCAACGGTAGCGCCAAAAACAATGCAGTTAAAAAGCAGACCGAACGGATCAAAATAAAGCATGTTGTGGGTGTCGATCGCAAAAAAATGATAGCCACTCGTTTCCATGATGGTAGCTACCAGCAGCAGGATGGATGCCAGGATGGCAACCGTGGCGATAGAAGAATTTTTTTTCAGGAAAATTCCGCTGAACATCATGATCACGCCCAAAACAGCAGATATTATGATCGCATTCATAGTTTCCTTGATTCTTCTTTTATGGTTTAAAGTACATTTTGGTTAATACAGAATCCACTGCATTCCGCGTAAGGTGGAACAACGGTTCAGGATATACTCCGATCCATACGATCAGCACTACAATGAAGCCCAGAATTATTTTTTCATTCAGACGAATATCCACCGTTTTTTCTGTCAGCGCATTGGTAGGTCCGTAGAATACCCGTTGTACCATATTCAGCATGTAAACGGCCGACAAGATAATGGTGATCCCTGCTGTTACCACAAATACCACGTTGTAAACGGTCGCTTTGGAACCATATATCCCATTGAACATCAGGAATTCGCCGATAAATCCATTGGTCAGCGGAAGGCCTATATTAGCCAGTGTGAGTATCACCAGCATGGCCGTAAGAACGGGCGCCTTCTGAGCCACACCGCCCAGTTCACTGATCTTGCGCGTATGGAATTGTTTTTCTATCAGGTAAACAACGATCCACAATCCGATAATATTGATGCCATGATTGAATAGCTGGATCATCACACCTTGTAGTCCGCTTACGGTTGTTGCAAAAATAGCCAGGCACATCAGCCCGATATGGGCTATGGAAGAATAAGCCACGAGTCTTTTGAGATCATCCTGCCGGAGTGCAATCAGTGATGCATAGATCATTCCGGTAATACACAGGGCCGACACGGTATCTCCCCACATATAGGTCCCGACCGGCAATACCGGGGCGAGCCAACGCAGGATCCCGTACAATCCCATCTTTACCATGATACCGCTGAGCACCATGGTAACTGCGGGCGGTGCCTGNNTCCGCTGAGTACCATCGTCACTGCCGTGGGAGATTGTTCGTATGTGTCCGGCTGCCAGGTATGAAAAGGAAAAATGGGCATCTTCACAGCAAAAGCCACAAACATCAGCCAGAATAACCAGCTCTGGTCCTGCGAAGTCAATAATCCCTTTGCTGTGTAAAAAGATGTAAGGGAGAAAGAATGATCCCTCGTATGGTTGGAAATATAAATGATAGCCACGAGCATCATCAGCGAACCCAGGAAAGTATAAACGAAAAATTTAAAAGTCGCCTGAATTCTTTTTTCACCTCCCCATTGAGATGCCAGAAAGTAAACGGGAATCAGGGCCAATTCCCAGAAAAAATAAAATAACAAACCATCGGCGGCCAGGAAAACACCCATTAATCCCGCCTGGCTCAGCAGCATAAGACCGAAAAAATTTCTCGCTTTCTTATATTGTTCACTCCAGGTTGCAATAAATATAATGGGAAAAGATACGGCTGTAAGCAGACAGAGGATTTTAGCGAGTCCATCCATTCCCAAAGAAAACTGACTATTCAATGATGGCAGCCATTCCATTTTCACTGCAAGCCGGTTGCTTCCTTCAGGCAGGCCAATGCTTGCCAGCGATGCGGCCAGCGTCAGGATGGATGCAAAAAGAGACCACCCCTTTGCAGCGGAATCTTTTAAGAAGAAGCCGATAAGCCCGGCCAGCAAAGGAATCG
>PLEB01000388.1 GCA_003136915.1 Chitinophagaceae bacterium | reverse complement strand
GGCTGAACCGAATCCTCCGGCGATGCTGCCATCTTCCACAGTTATAATCTTATTGAATTGCCGAAAGATTTCATGGAGCAGTTCTTCATCCAGCGGTTTTGCAAAACGCATGTCATAATGCGCCGGATCCAGGTCTTCCGTACGCAGGGACCGGGTAGCGGCTGCTGCAAAATTCCCGGGATGACCGAAAGAAAGAATTGCCAGTTCCCTTCCATCCTTCAGCTTTCTTCCTTTACCAATAGGAATTTCCCTGAACGGTGTCTTCCATTCAGGCATAACGCCTTCTCCACGGGGATAGCGGATGGCAAATGGATGGGTAGTGGTATCCAGTTGTGCAGTATACATCAGATTGCGCAGTTCCGATTCATTCATGGGCGCACTTACAATCATATTCGGAACACATCGCAGGTATGCAATATCATATGCGCCATGGTGGGTCGGGCCATCTTCTCCTACGAGTCCGGCGCGATCAAGACAAAAGATAACGGGTAGATCCTGAATAGCCACATCATGCACGACCTGATCATAGGCTCTTTGCATGAAGGTGGAATAGATATTACAAAAAACGCGCATGCCCTGCGTGGCCATACCCGCGCTTAGGGTTACGGCATGTTGTTCGCAGATGCCGACATCGAACGCGCGGTTCGGCATCTCGTCCATCATAAATTTCAGGGAACTCCCGCTGGGCATTGCCGGCGTTACGCCAAAGATCTTTGGGTTTTTTTCTGCAAGTTCAATAATAGTACGGCCGAATACATCCTGGTATTTCGGAGGCTGAACGGTATCGAATTTCTTTTTATAGATTTCTCCGGTGATCTTATCGAACAGACCGGGCGCATGCCATTTGGTCTGATCGCTTTCCGCCTGGGCATAACCCTTCCCTTTTACGGTTATGATATGCAAGAGCTTGGGCCCCGGAATATTTTTCAGATCATCGAGGGTATCAATCAGTTTGTTGAGGTTGTGGCCGTCGATCGGACCGAAATAGCGCAACTTAAGCGCTTCAAAAAGGTTACTGCTTTTGTTGACAAAACTTTTGATGCTGTGTTCGATCTTACTGGCAATCTCCCGGCTGAAATGTCCGCCCACAGGCAGTTTACCTAATGCTTTCCAGATATCATCCTTAAACTTGTTATAGGTTTGGGATGTAGTGATATCGGTCAGGTATTCTTTCAGGGCGCCCACATTCTGATCAATGCTCATGCAGTTATCATTCAGAATGATCAGCAGATCGGTATCCGCCACGCCGGCATGATTCATTCCTTCAAAAGCCAGCCCGGCCGTAAGTGCTCCATCCCCGATCACGGCGACAACTTTACGATCTTCTTCACCTTTATATTTCGCGGCCATGGCCATGCCAAGGGCCGCGCTGATGGAAGTGGACGAGTGGCCCACGCCGAAAGTGTCATAAATGCTTTCGTCCCGGTTAGGAAAACCGCTGAGTCCTTTGAATTTTCTGTTCGAAGAAAAATTATCCCGCCTGCCGGTCAGGATTTTATGCCCGTATGCCTGGTGGCCCACATCCCATACCAGCTGGTCGTATGGCGTATTAAAAACATGGTGGAGGGCCACGGTGAGTTCGGCCACACCCAGACTGGCAGCAAAATGTCCGCCATGCAAACTTACTACATCAATAATATATTGGCGGAGTTCGTCAGTGACTTGCTGCAACTGGTCCCGGCTCAATTTTTTAAGATCGGCCGGAGACTCTATAGATTGTAAAAGGGGTCCAGGGACAAGGTCCATCCAAATGGTTTAGCGTGTAAAAATAGCAAATTCAACGGATATTCATCGGCCTGACTCCAGGGTCCATCCTCCTGCCAGCGCGGCCATTGACCGCCAAATACCCTGAAATATCCACTAATACCAAATTATAGGGAAAAGCGGATTAATCCTATAGATTTGTCCTGAACTGAGGAGTATGCAAAAATCAGGGAAATATTACTGGTGGCTCCAGATCTGTGGCTGGGGCCTCCCGGCCATTATGTTCATTCTCCTGGACGCCCTGAGCGACCAGAAAGTGAATGCCCGGGTGATCGAACAGCTGCTCGTGATGGTATTTGCCGGCATTTTTGCCACTCATTTATTCAGGGAATATATCCGGCGCTCCAAATGGTTGCTGATGCCGGTTGAAAATGCGGTCCCAAAGTTCCTCATCGGTATTGTGATCGTTTGTTTACTGGATAGTTTTATCCGGTTATGGATAATTGATCTGCTGAATCTTTCAAGCAGTAAGCAAAAACTTGAATATACCACACGGTTTTTTCTTGCGACCCTTGAAAACAGCATGTTCATCATTCCCTGGACCCTGATCTATTATTTCTATCATTATATAGAAAAGAGCCGGAAGCAGCAGTTGGATACATTGAAGCTGGAGGCCATGGTGAAAGAACTGGAATTAAAAACGATCAAGTCGCATATCAACCCGCATTTTATTTTTAATGCCCTCAATAGTATCCGGGCATTGATTGACGAAAATCCGGTGAGGGCAAGAACTGCAATTACCGAGTTGAGCAATATATTGAGGAGCAGCATGCAAACCGAGAAACAGGAAACGGTATTTTTTGAAAAGGAACTTGATATTGTAAAGGATTATCTGGCCCTGGAACATATCCGTTTTGAAGACCGCTTAAAAGTTCAGTACGAGATCTCGGAGGATACTTTGACTCAACCCATTCCGCCCATGATGCTGCAAACACTCGTTGAAAACGCCATCAAACACGGGATCAGTAAACAGGTGAGCGGTGGAACGGTAACGATAATTTCTGACCTGAAAGGCCAGTATCATGAACTGGTGATCCGCAATACCGGAAGGCTTGATGAACCGGAAAATGGAGACGGCTTCGGATTGATGAGCACCCGCAACCGTCTGCAGCTGCTTTTTGGGGATCAGGCAAATTTTGATATCCGGGAGGTAAATGGAAATACCGTTGAAGCTGTATTGCATATTCCATTGACATAAAATAAACAGTATGATCAGAGCCGTTATCATCGACGACGAAAGACTGGCGCGCAACGAATTAAAAAAACTGTTGCTTGAATTTCCAGAGATAGAAGTGATTGCCGAAGCGGCGAACGCAAACGAAGGCATAGAAAAAATTGACAGCCTCAATCCTGACCTGGTGTTCCTTGATATCCAGATGCCAGGGAAAACCGGATTTGATATGCTTGCCGAACTGGAAAAAGCGCCCGATGTAATATTTACTACAGCATACGACGACTATGCACTGAAGGCATTTGAAGTGAATGCCCTGGACTATTTGCTGAAACCTGTTGAACCGAGGAGGCTTGCTGATGCCCTGCAGAAATTGCATCTGGAGGAAAGCCGTGACCGCGAGGGCGTTTCAGATGACGAGATCACGGTAAACAAAACCCTGCTTCATGAAACAGATCAGGTATTTGTAAAGGATGGCGAACGTTGCTGGTTTGTAAAACTTGCCGATATCCGTTTATTTGAAAGTGTCGGAAACTACGCGAAGATTTACTTTGCCTCACATAAACCGCTTATTCTGAAATCACTTAATGCCCTGGAAGAAAGACTGGACGAGAAAGTTTTTTTCCGGGCCAACCGCAAGCATATTGTAAACCTCAGGCTGATTGAAAAAATTGAACCTTATTTTAACGGCGGCTTACTGCTGGAATTGAAGGGAGGGGAAAAAATTGAAGTAAGCAGGAGACAAACGGTGAAGTTTAAAGAAATGATGAGCCTTTAAAGCCATCTGCAATAATTACATGAGATCTGAATTTCTTATTTCCCTGCTGCTTATCAGTGGTAAGGGCCTTGCACAAACATCCGTCGACCTGATCAATCAGGACCAGGTGACAAGCATCGAAAAAACATTGTCGGCAAATGATATGGAAGGCCGGCAGGTATTCACCCCGGGCATTGAGAAAGCCGCCGCCTTCATCATAAAGGAATTTGAATCTGCGGGATTGGTTCCTCTGGAGGGCTATGACAGCTACCGGCAGAACTTTGCCATGGTCAAAACAAAATTGACGGATGCTGGCGGAAAGCTGGATGGTGTAGCGTTAGATGCCGGACAAATTATTCCATTTACTGCATTGCCGGAACTTTCCATTACACAGGATGATCATTACGAAAAAGTATTTGTGAAAAAGGGTGATAATTTCCGGGATGTGATTTTCAAATACCTGGATGAAGACAAAAATTTCATTATCCTGGTGGACACCAGTTTTTCAATGATTTTTGCCCGCCTGGCTAATTTTCATATTCCAAAGTTTGAAGGCTCCGGGAACCGGATCTTTCTATTGACGAGCACCGATCCGGGTGTTTTTGAAATTCATGTAAAACAGGAAACAACCAAACGACCCCTGACCAATATCGTTGGCGTTCTTCCGGGAAAGTCGTTAAAGAATGAATATGTAATTTTTTCTGCCCACTACGATCATCTGGGAATTGGAAAACCGGACGAAAAAGGCGACTCCATATACAATGGCGCCAATGATGATGCCTCAGGAACTACAGCCGTTATCATGCTGGCCAAATATTTTAAGAACCTGCATAATAATCAGCGCTCACTTATTTTTGTGGCCTTTACTGCGGAGGAAATCGGCGAATTCGGATCGGCTTATTTTTCCAGGAAGCTGGATCCGGAAAAAATCGTTGCCATGTTTAATATTGAAATGATCGGCACAGAAAGTAAATGGGGGGAGAATTCGGCGTATATCACCGGATTTAACAAAACGGATATGGGCACAATCCTTGGCAGGAATCTGGAGAAAACCAAATTCAGGTTTTATCCTGATCCCTATCCGGAACAGAATCTGTTTGACCGCTCAGATAATGCCTCGCTTGCCAAACGGGGAGTTCCCGCACATACAATTTCCACTTCTAAAATGGATTCTGAACCACACTATCATAAACAGAGCGATGAAATTCAAACCCTGGATATCAACAACATGACCAGAATCATTCAGTCCATCGCTATCAGTGCCGGAACAATTATTTCGGGAAAAGATACTCCTCAAAGGGTCAAACCCTAGGCTCACCGCTCCGGAGGATTCGGACCAATACTTCCATAAAAAGAAATCAGCTGCCTGTAATTGCTGGTCACCTGAACCGTGCAATAGCCTCCTGAACTTACGCTCAGCTGTATCTTGCTGGCATTCTTTTGGTCCTTCGGCGTGATCACAATAAACCAGCCTCCTTTTTTGGTATCCTGTTCTTCATAGCTAAAAGAAGTAGTGTTAAAAACGATCGCTCCATTTGTATCTCCCGGGCTGGCCGAATAAGCAACCCCATAGTAAGGCAGATTTGCGTTTAAGGTATCGCCCGATATGCTTAATGTATAAAGACTGGTCAGTTGCCGGCTCGTACCTCCCATTGCAGTGGCAGTTTCCGCATTGAAAGTATAATGCTTGGACATTATAAGAGCTTTCAACTGATTGTATTGATCTTTCTTTTTATCCTGATTGGAGGTCTGAGCCCTGGCACCCAGGGTTATGAATAAAACCAGCGGCATGAAAAGCCGGATTACATTCCTGGATTTCATATGCTTTTTTATAAAATTGGCAAAATCCGGGCCGGATCAGCTTTTAAGTGCTAAGACAAATTAAATTTTGTGAGTACCTGTTTCATTTCTTCAACGATTTCCGGATTGCAGAGATTTCCCAGGCTCCCTTCATGCGTATGTTTAAGGGAACGGGATGGATGAAAAGTAAAACCTCCTTCGGCAATTTGATTACCTACAGTCTTATAGGCTTCGCGGAATGAAATTCCCTGGTTAACAAGTTCGTTTACCGCTTCAACACTAAAGAGGTGTTCGTATTTTTTATCATCCAGGATGTTTTTTGTGATCCGGATTTCAGAAAGCATAAGCATAGTCATTTGAAGGCATGCTTTCAATTCCTCAATTGCCGGAAAGAGAATTTCTTTGGTGAGTTGCAAATCCCGGTGATAGCCCGAAGGAAGATTAACCGTGAGGAGACTAAGTTCATTTGGAACGGACTGGATGCGGTTACATTTTGCCCGGATCAGTTCGAAGACGTCAGGATTTTTTTTATGCGGCATGATACTGCTGCCGGTTGTCAGTTCATCAGGAAAAGAAATGAATCCGAAATTCTGGCCCATGTAAAGACAGCAATCCATGGCGAGCCGCGAAAGGGTAGAGGCAATAAAACCCATTCCGGAAGCCACAGCTTTTTCTGTTTTGCCCCTGCTCATCTGGGCATAAACAGAGTTGTAATTAAGGGATGAAAAATGAAGAAGTTCGGTGGTCATCTTTCTGTCCAGAGGAAGAGATGATCCATATCCGGCGCCGCTTCCCAAAGGATTCTTATTGACAACCCGAAAGGCAGCGGCGAGCATCTCCAGGTCGTCCGTCAGGCTTTCTGCATAGGCTCCGAACCAAAGTCCGAATGAAGAAGGCATTGCTATCTGAAGATGTGTGTATCCGGGAAGCAGGTCCTGCCTGTGTTGATTGCTGAGGGAGATCAGCAAATCAAACAATGCACTCACTTCAACTTTAATTTTTTGAATTTCTGCGCGAAGGAAAAGTTTAAGGTCGACTGCAACCTGGTCGTTGCGGCTACGGCCGCTGTGAATTTTTTTCCCGGCTTCGCCAATTGCTTTTGTAAGGTTGAATTCAACCTGGGAATGCACATCTTCTACGCCGGCATCGATCTGGAAATGGCCCGCCCGTATATCGGCCAGCATATTTTCCAGCGCTTTTTTAATTGACAAGTATTCTTCAGCAGTCAGCATGGCTATACGCCCGAGCATGGCAGCGTGCGCCAGGGATCCCTCGACGTCGTATTCCGCCAGCAGGATGTCGAATTCCTTGTCCCGGCCGACAGTAAATTTTTCAATGATCTCATTGATCTTTGATCCGTCTTTCTGCCAAAGTTTCATTGGTGATTTTTTTGACTTAACACTTTTAATGTAGATGGTATATGGTGGATGGTGGATGGACTAATATCGAAGCCAGCGTAAGATATCCATCTACTATCGACCATGTACCATCCACTCTCTAAATGAACGCATTTAACAACTCAATATACGTCTCAATTCCTTCCTTGATTTCATCTATATAGATATATTCATCTGCGGTATGGCTCCTGGCTGAATCTCCTGGACCCATTTTCAATGCGGGGAAAGGCATCAGCGCTTTGTCTGATGTTGTTGGCGATCCGTAATATCCTCTGCCCAGGGCAATGCCTGCTTTTACCAGCGGATGATCCAG
>PLEB01000242.1 GCA_003136915.1 Chitinophagaceae bacterium | reverse complement strand
TGTGTCCGGATATAAAAAACTCGTAAATATTTTTTGCCCGACAAAGACATTGATCTTATTCTCAACCTTTACCTTTTCCAGTTTTACCATTTGATTTTCCTGGGCAGCGGCAGGCAAAAAAAACAAGACCATCGCAGTCAGGGAAAGGGCCTGGCAAATTCCCATCTTTATATAAATAATTTTCCGGTTCATTTAATACCGGAATATTTTGCCATCGGCCATCACTTCCTGGTTTTCTTCGTCAAATGTTACTTTTGCGCCCGTGTGTACCGCTGCGTTGGTCATGATGGTAGCCATGGCATGACTATACCCGGCTTCCACCGGCGCATGTGGCTGATTGCGGCTGCGGACGCATTCCATCCAGTTGCGGATATGATTTGAAGTAAGTGTATCTCCTCCGGTATTTGCCGAACTCACCACTTTCTCCACAGATGATAAACTCATTTCCGGAAGGAGGTTAGGTTGCATTTGCATTTCATCCGCGAAATGTTTGGTCAATCCCCCTGTCGGAGACACCTTATTGCTGTTGAGATTCAGTTCCCCGCCATTGGAATAATAGATCTCCGACGGGTCATCAGCACCATTGTGCATGCGGGACAAAAACACGACCTGAAAACCGCTGGAGGGATCGTCTGCCGGGCCATAATCAAAGGCCGCAGTAATGGTATCCCAGTTCTTCCGGCCATCCTTCCACATATAGATTCCTCCATTGGCAACCACACTGCGCGGATGCCTGAGGCCGGTGAACCAATGCACAGTATCGATCTGATGACTCATCCATTGTCCGGGCAGCCCGGATGAATAAGGCCAGAATAAGCGGAACTCCAGATATTTTCTCGGGTCAAATTCATCTTTAGGTCTGTTTAGTAAAAAGCGCTCCCAATCCGTGTCTTCTTTTTTCAAAATGCCCGTAAGCCCGGGCCTGCGCCAGCGTCCGGGCTGGTTGACGTTCCAGGTGAGTTCCACCATGGTAATCTTGCCGAACTTTCCCGAGCGTATAAATTCATTGGCGGCCTGGTAATTGGCTCCGCTCCTTCTCTGGGAACCGATCTGTACGATTCTGTCAGAAGCACGGATGGCTTTCAATGCTGCACGGTTGTCGGCCATGGTTTCGGCAAACGGTTTTTCCACATATGCATCACATCCGGCATTTACGGCTTCAATGGCGTGCAAAGCGTGCTGAAAATCAGCCGTACTGATAAATACCGCATCAACCAGCTTCCTATCATAAAGCTCCTCGTTGTTGCGGCAGGCAACGATATCATGCTGCATCTTTTCTTTCCATTTGGCAGCGCCCTCTTCCCTTCTTCTGTTCCAGATATCAGACACGGCTACTACGTCGAAGTTCAATTCCTTGTAATGATTCATGAAGCTTGGCATATGGCTTGATTTATGCCGGTCGGAAAAACCAACCACACCAACGCGTACCCTTTCATTTGATCCGATGATCCGTTTATAACTGCTGGCGGTCCAACCCATGCCCGAAACAAGTAAACCCGTTCCTGCCAGAGAAGCTTGTTTTACGAATGTTCTGCGGGAATTTTTCATTGAGTCAATTCATTTTAATAAATAAATATAAGCCTGATTCAAAGATATGCTATCCGGAAAACCAGGCTGCGGATAAAGAAGTACGCCCTGGCATGCGGTATCTGCATTCAACTATCCCAATGTGGATGGAAATTTCCCCAATTCTGAAATAAAAAGCCAAACATATTTAAGTTCATCAGATGTGGATTATACTGTTTAAGTCTTTTTATTCAATTGATTTTTAGACCAATAGGTTTTTTGGTAAGAGATAATTCCAATTTGGTACATAGATTGGAATTAAGAATAGGTTTTTCATAGGATATTGGATTTTTCAACAGGGCTGGATTTCTATCCGGCCCTTTCCTTTAATTTTATTTTATGAAAATAACTATANNCAAACGCAGCCTTCATTTGTAAAAGACAGCCTTGAGAATTATGTTCTTCAGGGCATGAAAGACTGGGATGTTCCGGGCCTTTCCTTGGTGATTGTAAAAGATGGCCAGGTTGTACTGATGAAAGGATTCGGTGTAAAGGATATTGTCTCTAAAGCTCCTGTGGATGCCAATACCTTGTTTATGATTGCCAGCAATACCAAACTTTTTACAGCCAGTTCACTTGCATTACTTGAAACGCATGGTAAGCTTTCACTGAATGATCCCGTCATCAAATATTTACCGGATTACCGCTTGTATGATTCCAATGTGACAGAAATGGTTACTATTCGTGATTTGCTGTGTCACCGGATCGGAACCAAAACATNNTCAGGGAGATTTTACTTTCTGGAATACTTCGCTCAGTCGTGAGGAAATTATGAAAAGGATGCGTCTCCTGAAACCTTCCCAGGTATTCCGACAGGATTTCGGTTATTGCAATAGCTGTTTTCTTACAGCGGGTCAGATTATTCCTGTCGTAACGGGACAGACCTGGGAAAATTTTGTGCAAGCCAATTTGTTAACGCCACTGGAAATGAGTCACACCCTTATCTTATCAACCGGTATTGCAGGGCAAGCCGACGTTGCAGTTCCTTATACGAGTTCATTTACCGGGAAATTGAACCGCGTGCCTTACGATAACTGGAATAATTTGGCGCCTGCAGCAAGTATCGTGAGCAATGTAAACGACCTCTCCCATTGGTTGCTGATGCAACTGGATAGTGGAAGATATAATGGCAAACAGATTCTTCCCTGGCCTGCAGTCCGGGAAACAAGGGATGTAAATACANNGGGCGGGGCCGGCGGCATGGTAAGCAATGTTTGTTTTGTGCCGGAAGAAAAACTGGGTATTGCCATCTTAACCAATAATGATTACCAGGGCTTTTTTGAAGCCCTGCGATTCCAGATACTGGATGCCTATCTGGGCGTTCCTTGGGTAAACAGAAGTCATTTATTTATGAAAGAGTTTGAAGATAGTGAAGTGGTCCAGCTTAAAGAAATCAATCAGTTGAAAACAAGGCTGAGGAGTAATAAGCCCGAACTTCCCTTAGCATCTTATACTGGCGCTTATTCAAACCCGTTATATGGAAATATCGAAATCAGCCGGCTGGAAAACCGACTCCTTATTCAATTTAAAACCAAACCGGATTTAACGGCAACCCTTGATTACCTGGATAACGGTGACTGGCTGCTCAATTACAATAATATCGAGTATGGGATTTTCAAGGTCCAATTTGAACTTGAAAGCGGAAAAGTCAAATCCCTCACCACGAAGCAAAATTCTTTTGTTGAATATGATCCTTATGTTTTCACAAAAATTCCTTAGTTTTGTTATGAATCAGGCGATGGAGTTCGCCTTTGAGTGTCCCGTCGAAGATGGGAATGATAACTCCTGATCATAGTTTAAATCAATTAAACTTATACGACTATGGCCAGGAGTTTAATATTAGTAGGTGCAGGCAGTTTTGT
>PLEB01000275.1 GCA_003136915.1 Chitinophagaceae bacterium | reverse complement strand
CTTGAGCTGATGGTGAAGCGCTATCGCAACTCGCCGTCCATCATTATCTGGTCCGTCGGAAATGAAACGCCGGTAAGCGCAATCCGAACCCATTTCATGAAAACGCTGGTAGATTCAGCGAAGATTACGGACCCAACTCGTTTGTTGACGGCAGCGCTGGAAGTAAACCTTCATGCCAATCAACAAACAAGAATGGTTGATGATCCATTGGGTGAATATCTGGATCTGATTGCATTCAATGAATATCTTGGCTGGTATGGAGGAACGCCGGCGAGTTGCAGAACGGCGAACTGGGGAACAAAATATGACAAACCATTTTTTATAAGCGAAACGGGTGCTGAAGCAATGGGCGGTTTTCATGCTGATTCGCTTACCATCTGGAGCGAGGAATATCAGGAATGGTATTTCAGGGAACAGGTTGCCATGTTTAAACGTATGCCGGTGGAATTTTCAGGTGTATCTCCCTGGATATTGGTGGATTTCCGTTCGCCCCGCAGGAATAATCCGGTTTATCAGGAGGGTTGGAACAGAAAGGGCCTGATTGACCAGCAGGGCAGAAAAAAGAAAGCATTTTTTATTTTGAAGAGATACTATGAGGAGATTGAAAAAAAACACTGAGTCCGGGGGCGCAATTGTCCAATCCAATTTGTAAGCAGATGCATCAAAACTGGCTTTGAGTGATCCGGTATCTGAGCAAACTTTTGCTTATCCGGAACCCGGTGTAAGTGTTGGATTTATTTCAGCTCTTTCCAGGCTTCAATGATCTCTTCAGCATGGGTGCTGCTCTTGGGTTTCTCGAAAATTTTCCTGATGACTCCATGTTCGTCAATAAGAAAGGTAGTGCGGATCAATCCCATATAATCCTTCCCAAACAACTGTTTTTCTCCCCAAACACCGTATTTATCAATGATGACATGATCGGGATCGGCAATCAATGTGAAGGGCAGATGAAATTTATTCATAAATTTCTTATGACTTTTTTCATTGTCCGGACTGATGCCCAGAATTACAAACCCCTGTTTCTTGAGTAAGGAGTAATTGTCCCGGAGATTACATGCTTCTATTGTGCAGGTTGGTGTATCATCCTGGGGATAAAAATAAAGGATAACCCGTCTGCCTTTAAAATCAGACAAGGATACTTTCTTTCCGTTTTGATCATTGCCCGCAAAAACCGGGGCTTTTTCACCTTCTTTCAAATTTGTCATAACAATATATTGGAGCTAAAAAGGCCGGATAAATATCCAGCCTTTTTATGCAATGGACGATGGAATTAAACTCTTGCAGAAAGCTCTTTTCCCGCTTTAAATTTCGCTACTTTTTTTGCTTTGATCTTAATCGTTGCGCCGGTTTGCGGATTCCTGCCGTTTCTTGCCGCACGTTTGGATACCGAGAAAGTGCCGAATCCAACGAGCGTTACCTTGTCGCCTTTTTTAAGCGTTTTTCCGACTGCTTCTGTAAAGGAATCCAGGGTAGCTCCCGCTTGTGTTTTAGTGATACCGACATCTTCAGAGATTCTGGCAATCAATTCAGCTTTGTTCATGGATTTATTTTTTAATGATTCTGTTAAAGAACAAATATAAGCGCTATGCGGTTGGCAGAAGCGTTTCCCGGATAATATTTTGAATATGCTATTTATTTTCCGGATATCCTTTGCTTATCCAGTCTGTTTTTATATTGTGCTGAATATTCAACAACCGCTGATTCGTAAATCCCATTTCGTTCATCAGGGTAAATGCGGGGCGTATATTGGGACAATGCTCAAATGGGCAACACCCGCAATAGATAACTATATCAGCGTTCCTGGAAAATTTTGCCAGCTGCAACTTTAACTTTTCATAGTTGCTTTTCTCATGAGCAGGACCCATATCCAGGGATCCCCGGATTAAGGCGCCTGGTCCCACGCATATCACTACAGGTTGCCTGGCTGCCGGATCATTGAGGACCCTGGCTAAATCTTCAGGGGCCAGCAATTGATTTTCTTTCCAGGGTTCTCCGTTGGTTTTTTGTTTAAAACCTGCCAGAGAAAACGCAGCGATGCCCAGAGAGAAGACCAGAAACAAAGCAATAATTAGTTTCAGGCGGTTCATCGTTTTCCTCCTCCTCCGATTTTAATTAAGCTTAAATGCGATCACTTTCTTAGCAAAAAAAGTGGGGGTATACAAAATGCGCTTAACCGGATCATAACCGATATCAGCCGTATTTATTTTTTCCAGATGTGTATCCAGCATGATCTGAACGCTTCCGTTGGCATGAACATAATAAATATAACCTATCCAGGAAGTGGCAATAAAATCACCGTTTCCAACAGGTTCGATGCCGTCTATGTCTGCGGATACCTCAGCAATCTTGGTAATCTTTTTATTTGCATCGGCCTTTAAAAGTTGGGGACCTTCAGCAAATATCAAATCATTCTTTATCGCTTTTAAACCATTTGCGCCCTTGATATTTTCAAGATATAAGGAAGGGATATCATTTTTTATTTTCCATATCCTGGAGGTTTTGGAATCCGAAACAAATACGACGCCCTGATCCGTAACAGTTATATCATTAAGACCGCTGGCTCCATCGATGGCAATTTTCTTCAGCACTTTTCCGGATGGAATTTCAGCCACGACTACCTCGGATATATCAGCCGCGTAAATTTTGTTGCCGAACCTGCCAAGCCCTTTGGGCGCATTCAATCCGGTGACCCAGGTAGAATCATAATGTTTGCCATCCGTGCTGAGCTTGGCAATTCCCCCTTTTCCGTCAACATCCCAGGGGCCGCCGTTCACCAGGGATACATACAGTAAATTTTTACCAGGATCCGGAAGCACCGATTCCGGAACTGCAACGATCGAATCAGTCTCCCACAGTTTTACGAGTTTGTGATCTTGTGCATTTACCGATAATGCGGTAAAGAGAAGAATGGGCGCGATTATCTTTTTCATTATTTTATTTTTGACCTGCGGATATTAAAGTTATTATTCTTCGTTCATTTCCAGAATTTTATTTGATTCGCAAGTGCCTGGATGCCCGGTCGCCCAAGCTGTAAGTTGTGCCTGACCTTAATTGTAGAGTTTCTGTTCTTCCGAATAATAGGTTTTTCTTCCACTGCTGGCCTCCGTTAATATGGGAAATCCGGTTGCAGTTTCCTTTAACTGAGGGTTGTGGATTTTTAGAAAATCCCTCAACTCTCCTGCTATAATTTCAGGATTTTCTTTCCGGATTTGTTTTTCTGCGTTGGTTAAAACGGATCGGATCGAGGCTGCGAGTTTTGTAATTGCCGGTTTTGGGATTTTGTTGCAGATTGAAAATGGAGAAATGCGGGCGGACCAGAGGATTTCGTCAGCATAAGCATTTCCAATTCCCTGGATCATATCCTGATCAATCAAAAAATTCTTTATGGACGACCTGCTCCCGGATAATTTTTCCTGCAAAAAGGCCGCTGTTATTTTTTTTGACAATGCATCCGGCGCTTTGGGACTGGCTGGATTCAGACTGACATGGGCCATTCCCTGGAAATCTGTCAATGCCAATCCGGAACCATCCTTAAACCGGAGTTCAAGTACCGCATATTTTGGTTTCTGTTTTTCTTCCAATAATTCCAATTTCCCGTGCAGCATCAGGTGCATGCCAAGAATGGCCTTATTTGCAAAAAGAAACCGAAGCTCTTTTCCTTCCCGGTATATTTTTTTTATTTCCTGATCTTCCAATGCATCGCTAATTGCTTTTCCAGATTTTTTTATTCTGGAGCCGCTGGCAATCACCTTGGCTATTTTTTTGCCTGCCAGTCTCTTATCCAGATTGGAGCTGAATACCTGCAGATCGGGTAACTCGGGCATGTCGTTATAATTTGATTCCGATGATCAGGAATAAGGAACAAAGAACAAAAAGTATTATCATCAGCGGATAAATGAATTTTATCCAGGCCTTATAACTCACATTCGCCAGCGCGAGTGATGGTAATATCAATCCTGTTGGTGTAATAAAACCCATAATGCCCATTCCATATAAATAGGCGTTAACAATCTCACGACCGGGCACGCCGGCCGCCAAAGCCAGTGAGCCCATAATAGGCATCGTTACTACGGCCATTCCGGAAGAGGAAGAAATGAAAATAGTAAAGATAATGTAGAGGATGAGCATGATTATGATAAAGAGAGCAGGCGATAAATGGCTCACCAGGTTGGCAGAATAGTACAAAATCGTATCGCTGATATATCCATTATTAAGAATGATCGTCACCCCCCGCGCAGTGCCGACAATCAGGGAAACGCCAAGCAGGGATTCTGCTCCCTGTATGAATTTGTTTATGAATATCTTTTCCTTCATCCGGAGTATCAATGCTGTTATTATTGAAGAAACAAGGAAAAGAGCGGACATTTCCAGCAGCCACCAACCAAGATATACAACTCCGAAAATCATCATCAGGAAAGTGCCGAGGAACATAAATAAGAGTAAGCGTGTCTTTGTACCAAGCGTTTGCTTTGTGTTTGAGTCGTTTTCCAGAGTACCGTATGGGCTCTTCACGTTACCATCTGTGCGGTAAACCAGGGACAATTCAGGATTGGCTTTTATTTTCTTTGCATAGTTTAAAATATAGGCGATCGTTACAAAAGTGGATACAATGAACATCAGTATTCTTCCTGTTAGACCATCGGTCCAGTTTACCCCGGCCACCTGGGATGCTATAATCGTTGAAAATGGATTCGAGAAAGAAGAAAGTACTCCGAGATTGGTTCCTGCAAATATCACGGCCACAGGAACTATCAGGTCATACCCGGCTGCAAGAAAAAGAGGCGTCATTACAGGATAGAATACCAGCGCTTCTTCAGCCATACCGTAGGAAGCGCCTGCAAAAGAAAATAAAAAAGTGAGAATGATGATTAACCATTTCTCTTTCCCCCGCATATTATGGGAAAGCGCAAACAATGATTTTTCCAATGTGCCGGAAGAATTAAAAACATTCAGAAAGCCACCAATAAAAAGAATGAAAAATACAATTTCTACGGCGTCATATAGCCCTTTCAATGGCGCCTCAAGAATGGCTACAGGTCCCTGTCTGTTCTGCGGAAGCCTGTGGTAAGTACCAGGTATGGATACAGGTTTCCTTATATCGCCATTTTTGAATTTCTCTGCTCTGATGAGCATGTGGAGACTGTCAAGCGTTTTCTGAGCGAATGGGAGATGCGTTTGTTTTCCCGATTCGGTGACGACAAAGGAATTATTCTCAAAAGATAAGCTGTCGTACTGGCCCGCAGGCATCAGCCATGTTGCAATGGCCGCCACCACAATGACAAGCATTAGGACAACCAGCGGGGATGGAGGGGTTTTTTTGAGCATTTGATGAATGGTTATCTGTTCGCCTTGCAGTTTTAGTATGCTACTGATTCCACCCTTTCCAGAATCTGCGCCTTGGGAATAAAGATCACGCTGCCTTCAACTTTTTCCCATAGTTTGCGAAGGGCTGTAAGTGTTCTTTGAGCATCACTCAGGTTGTCAAATTCCAGGTCTATGATAACATAAAGAGGATCATCATCCGCCCGGTAAATATGATAACGTTTTATACCGGATTTTCTCCGGTCGATCGGATCAGAATCAAATGCCTTTTTCCAACCATCAAAATTGGGGACCTTGTGTTCAATGCGGAGAATGTGCATGGTTATCGGTTAACTGGTATTAAAGATAGGATTTAGAGAACACCGGTTTAGGACGAAGAAAATATTTGGGAGAGCGGTTAGGGATCAGGGGTATGAAATGCGTTTCTGAATTCATACTCAGCGGTAAACAGGTTTTTATTTTATGAAGGAGCATGCCCAAACAATTGACTTGCGGTAATCACTTGATTTTCACTTGATAATAATCAGATTGATAATTCATTTCATGTATAGTTAATCCCCGGAAACGTTTCGTAAATTTAGATTGATTATCATTAATTAAACTACCCGACTATGTCCGATTCAAAATCTTTGTCACAATTTGAAATGGCTCCGCTTGCCAGCCTCGACGAATGGGAGGAAGATGTATTAAAAAGATACCCGGAGGCAGGCATTCAGGCAAACACAAAACAAAAGGAGGAATTCCGGAATTATGAAGCGCCCGCAAGAGATACCGTGCGGGAATTTTACAGGTTGAATCATACCTATCAGACTTATGATTTTGTTCAGGAGAAAAGAGCGGATTTTCTTCAATTCAATAAAAAACAGATGCCGGTTTGGGATGCTTTTCAATTCCTGAATCAACTGGTGGATGATTCTGATCCTGATACTGACCTGGATCAGTTCCAGCATTTATTGCAGACCTCAGAAGCTATTCGTGCGGACGGCCACCCGGACTGGATGGTCATGGTTGGACTGATCCACGATATGGGTAAAGTGCTATGCCTTTTTGGAGAGCCACAGTGGGCTGTTGTCGGAGACACTTTCCCGGTCGGATGTGCTCATTCGGAAAAAGTCGTTTATCCGGAATTTTTCGGCCAAAATCCGGATAGCCAAAGTGAAAAGTTCAAATCAACCTATGGTGTTTACGAACCCAATTGTGGATTGCGGAACGTAACCATGTCCTGGGGGCACGATGAATATGTTTATCAGATGATGAAAGATTCTTTGCCGGAATCTGCATTATATATGCTTCGCTACCATTCCTTTTATGCCTGGCACCGGGAAGGCGCATACGAATATTTACTGGATGATCATGACCGGGAAATGCTGAAATGGGTGAAATTATTCAACCCTTATGATTTGTATTCCAAAAGCCCAAAGCCTCCGGATTGGAATGAACTAAGACCTTATTATGAAGGTTTGGTAAAAAAATACTTGCCGGCAACGTTAAGACTCTGATAATATTTATCAGGCGAACCCTTATTTAAACCAACCAATCAGCAAAATCACCCGTGCATAAATTACAGGTAGCAGACTATGTCGTGTTTTTTATATATTTCATAGTCGTCTCCGCCTACGGGTATTACGTTTATCACAAAAAGAAATACGCAACAACCGATTCCAAAGATTTCTTTCTGGCTGAAGGATCCCTAACCTGGTGGGCCATTGGCGCTTCCCTGATCGCTTCCAATATTTCTGCTGAACACTTTATCGGCATGTCGGGTTCGGGTTTTGCCCTGGGGCTGGCCATCTCATCATATGAATGGATGGCTGCCGCGACCCTGATCATTGTTGCCATTTTTATTCTTCCGATTTATCTGAAGAATAAAATATTTACTATGCCTCAATTTCTTTCCAGGCGCTATAATGACCGGGTAAGTACCATTATGGCTATATTCTGGTTATTGGTTTATGTTTTTGTAAACCTGACTTCCATTATTTATCTGGGTGCCCTGGCCATTACTTCCATATCCGATATTTCTTTTGGCTGGAGCGTTGCGGGACTCAGCATATTTTCCATTATTGTTACCCTGGGTGGAATGAAAGTGATTGGATATACAGATGTCATCCAGGTGTTGGTATTGATTGTCGGCGGTCTTGTTACTACTTATCTGGCACTTAATCTGCTTTCCGAACATTTCGGTTTTGGAAGAGATGTTCTGAAAGGGCTTTCCATTTTAAGAAAAGAAGCCCCGGATCATTTCCACATGATATTTCACAAGGGCGATCCGTATTTTCAGGTCCTTCCGGGTATGTCCGTGCTAGTGGGTGGATTATGGATCAATAACCTGGCTTACTGGGGATGCAATCAGTACATTATCCAGCGTGCACTGGGGGCGAATCTGAAAACCGCAAGAAGCGGAATTCTTTTTGCCGCATTCCTGAAATTGCTTGTTCCCATAATTGTAGTATTGCCTGGTATAACGATGTTTGTGTTGCATAAGAACGGATTGTTTCAACAGGAAATGATGCAGGGTGGCGTGCTTAAACCGGATCATGCTTACCCGACCCTGATGAATCTTTTACCAGCAGGATTGAAAGGTGTAGCTTTTGCAGCATTAACGGCAGCCGTTGTAGCGTCGCTCGCAGGGAAGGCCAATAGTATTTCAACCATTTTTTCTCTGGATATTTACAAAAAATTTGTCAACCGGGAAGCATCTGAAAAACAATTGGTGGGTATTGGGAAATGGGTAGTTATTATGGCGATGGCGATTGCCGCGCTGATTGCGCCAGCGCTGAAAAACCTTGATCAGGCATATCAATTTATCCAGGAGTATGTGGGATTTATATCGCCTGGTGTGTTGGCGATTTTTCTGATGGGCTTTTTCTGGAAGCGAACAACCGCAGCCGCTGCGCTTACGGGCACCTTACTCACAATTCCCATTTCAACTGTGCTGAAATTTTTACCCACATGGACCGGTGGGGCTTTTCCTGATTTTCCTTTTTTGGACAGAATGTCCATCACTTTTGTGATTATTGTGGCCATAATGATAATCATTAGTCTGGCCAAACCCGCGAAGGATGTTGCTGCGCACACGATAGTAATCGACAAAAAAGAATTTATCGTATCGCCTGCTTTTATTGTAGGATCCATGATCATACTCGGTATCCTGGCTGCCTTATATACCGTGTATTGGTGATCCCGGCATGG
>PLEB01000342.1 GCA_003136915.1 Chitinophagaceae bacterium | reverse complement strand
TCCTGATAATAAACCTGCTTTCTTAATAAATTCCCTGCGGGTTTCCATAATTCATGTGCATTGTTGGATAATAAATATAAATCAATTCCATATCCATATATCACCGTAATATAATGATAATAATGGGCGGCCTCCGAGGCAGAAAACACTCATAGTAAAAAATAATATCTTTACCCGCTCATTCCGGCAAACCATTGTGCAATAATTTTTTAAGGATGGAAATAAAAAAAACAAGCGCGTTCGGTTTATTTTTCACGATCATTTTTTTCAGCTCCGTAATTGCCCAACCTGTGTCTCCGGCCAGGACGGATACAATGTCCGAATTCCAACCTTCGGCCCTCTTCTCCCCCCTATTTTATACTTCCCCGGGGAATGAAAGGGATGCGTCAAATGGTGCTCCAGGCGCGGCATACTGGCAAAACAGATGCGACTATTGGATCGATGCCGTATTGGATACGACGAAGAATAAATTCTCTGCTTCCGATCGGATCATATATACTAATAATAGTCATGATTCTTTATCATTTGTATGGGTTCAACTTGATCAGAATATTTATAAGCCGGATGCACGTTCAAATTTTACAGGCGATTCAAGTGCCAGGGGCCATACCGCCGGTTTTACCATCGATGCCGTAACCATTCAATATGGTAACCGTTTGGAAAAAGGGGAATATATAATTACTGATACGCGGATGCAGGTGCGGCTCGCGCATAGTTTAGCACCCAGGGGTGGTCAGTTGAAAATGTTCATTCACTACCACTACTTCGTTCCGGGCGCAATCGGAGGCCGAACGGATTATTTCAGTACAAAAAACGGGAAGATCTATGAGATTGCCCAGTGGTTTCCCCGTATGTGTGTGTATGACTCCAGGGTTGGATGGAATACGCTTCCGTTCCTGGGCAGTGGCGAATTCTACCTGGATTATGGAAATATCGATTACCGTGTCACCGTACCCTGGAATATGATCATTGCGGGATCCGGTCAATTGATGAACCCCAAAGAAGTACTGACCACGGTGCAGCTTCAACGGCTGGATGCTGCAAGAGGCAGCGATCAGACCCTGATGATCCGGTCAGCTCAGGAAATAAATGATCCGCAATCCAGGCCCAAACAGCAGGGAACACTTACCTGGCACTTTAGCATGACCAATACCCGGGATGTTGCTTTCGGAGCAAGCAGTTCTTACATATGGGATGCCGCCGGGGTAAACCTTCCCGAGAATAAGAAATGCCTGGCTATGTCCGTCTATCCCATAGAAAGCGCAGGAAACGACTCCTGGGGTCGCGCCACAGAATATCTTAAATCGTCGATCGAATATTTTTCCAAAAAATGGTTCGTTTATCCATATCCGGTAGCTGTAAACCAGGCGGGCCTTGCAGGTGGCATGGAATATCCGGGAATTGTATTTGACGGCTGGAAAGACAAAGGCAGGGATCTCTACGGTGTTACTGCACACGAAATCGGGCATAACTGGTTTCCGATGATTGTAGGAAGCGATGAACGGCGCTTTGCCTGGATGGATGAAGGATTCAACACATTCATTGACGTCTATGCTTCGGATGAATTTCATCTGGGAGAATACGCTCCGAAACGGGATGCAGAGTATGCGCCGAAAGGGGGAAATCCGGCTGCGGGGATCCTGGCCGTGCTGCGCGATCCGGAGGCTCCGGTGATTATGACAGCACCTGATGCAATCCCCGAATCATACCGTCATGGCGTAACTTATTTCAAAACCGCCTTCGGGTTGACACTCCTGAGAGAGCAAATCCTGGGAAAGGACCGGTTTGATTATGCATTCAGAAAATACATTCATTCCTGGAGTTACAAGCATCCGGTGCCGGAAGATTTTTTCAGGACTATGGAAAATGCGGCAGGAGAAGATCTCTCCTGGTTCTGGAAAGAATGGTTTTTTCATAACTGGGAATTCGATGCTGCGGTGGTCAGTGCAAAATATACCGGTAATGACTATGCGCAGGGAGTCGATATCCGAATTGCCAATAGAAAACAAATGGCGCTGCCTTTTACCCTGGAGCTGAAATATGTAAATGGAGACAGCACGCGAATGATGATCCCGATCGAGGCCTGGTTCCATAAAAAAGAAATCAGCATTCATGCCGACCTCACCTCTCCACTTGCATCCGTAATCCTCGATCCGGACGAAGCCCTACCAGATAGCGACAGGGGAAAAAATGTTTTTACTTTTTAGTATAGGAGAAAGGGGAATCCTCCATTAAATAATCAGGTGCCTGAATAATTTGATTTATCAGGCACCTGAATACGTAAAGTAAATCCGTAAATAGGTTTGAAGTCAGCAGCCCATGGGCTGCTAAAGAAGAGTAAGCGTTTTAATAACGGTTACGGTCGCGGTTATAACCACCGCCGCCGCCCCCCCGATTACCACCACCGCCACCACCGCCGCCNNCCACCAGGATTTTTATCCTCAGCAACTTTTACGGTAAGCGTTCTTCCTTCCAGGCTGGTGCCGTCAAGGGCCTTAATGGCTTTTTCAGCTTCTTCATTACTGGCGAACTCCACAAAACCAAAACCGCGGCTCTTATGGGTCTCTCTGTCTAAAATAACTTTGGCAGAACCTACTGTTCCATAAGGTTCAAAAATTTCCTGCAATTCCTGATCACTCACAGCGAAAGGCAGACCGGCTACAAATATTTTCATTCCAATACAATTTATTAGGCGACAATATACCACATTAGTTCTGATCGCTCATCCAATACGTGGTTTTTTTTTCATTATTGAGCCCTTTTAACCAAATAAAGGCTTTCCGGGGATGGCTAAGGGCCAAATCGGGCAGTTTTTACCCACCGAAATGCAGGATTGACGGCTGGCGGGGTTCAGGTACAATAAAGAAAAAACCCCCAAGGCTAATCAGGGGCTTTTCAGAGAACTTGAATTTAAGGTTTTCGCTAGGACGGTGAAAAATGAACTCAAGTGGTTTTTCGGATATTCGGTTGTTTCAGTGATGTTGGATATGTCAAAACTAGTGGATTGATCAATTCAGCCCAAGCGCGGAACCCCTCTATTTTTGATCGTAGTTTTACGAATACTGGCCCAACTGAATTGATTTTTCCAAACCGCGGCCCAATGAATCCCGTGACTTCATATCACGATGAAATTCAAAGGAACTTTCTGCGAGATCATGATTTATTTAATGTGAGCCCTGAGCATCCAGGCGGTCTTTTCGTGTTTTTCCATGAGCCCGGTAACGTAATCGCTGGTACCTGCATCTTTATGCGCATCTGCAAATTCATTCACATTCCCACGGATGAATTCAATAATACTTTCATGATCTTCCAACAGGTTTTTGATGAGGCTGGAACTCTCATTTCCGCCATTCATTTTTTCTGTCAGGTGGGTGAGTTCGAGGAAATCCTTTAATGTGGCAGGAGCATAGTGACCCAATTGCCGGATCCGTTCAGCAACGCTGTCCACTATTTCCTCCGATTGCTCATACAATTCTTCGAAATACAAATGCACGGAGTGGAAGTCGGGCCCTTCGAGATTCCAGTGTGCATTCAACGTCTTGGTATATAAAACAAATTCATCCGCGAGTAATTTGGCCAATTGCTCAGCGACTGTCTTTCTGTTCGCATCTGAAATTCCAATACTTGTTTTCATTGTTGTAAATTTTATTGGCGACCGGTCAGCAAAATTACCAGATAAATTGAAAGCGGGGCAAAATTAATATTGAATTAACTTTGTGGCCAGACATGGAAGAATCGTTTAATATAACCATTTTGCATCATGGGATTGAAAAGGTATTGGAAGGAAAGCTCCGGATAAGCGCTTACACGCATCAATTCCTTTTTCATATTGATGATTCGGAAATTGTTTTGGAAAGGGACGATCAGGGAAACTTCAGGGCAATTCAAATAGGCAGTTTCTCTGAAATCACAAAAAAAATCGATCAATCTCTGGTTCAGGCCCTGATAAAGGAAATGGAAACCATAATGAACGAATGACAATCATCTTATCATGGAAGAGCAAACCTCAGAATTTCCACTATATACCAATGTGGAGGCCGTGTTTAAACAAAGAAAAACCACTGACGATAAGATTCAGATGATGGCAACCTGCACAGTGAATGGCAAGACCGGCCGCAGCGACTGGATCGAAATCCCCAATGCACTATACAATGGATATAAAGGCAAGGTCCGGATTATCGAATTCAATATTAAAAGCGGAATGCTTGAAGTGCTGAAAGTGCAAAAAATCTGAACCCTTCCAGCTAAATCAGGTTGTGAACCAGCTGATCGGAGCCATAATGAAAGGGTCAGGACAGCAGCGCGTCAATTTTTTTTGCCAGCTGGCGGTCTTTGTCCGTTACAGTATCTCCTGCAGTATGGGTGGACAGCCAAAACTCCACTGTATTGTATTCATTGGTCCATCGCGGATGATGATCCATCTTTTGCGCTTCCAGGGCAACGCGCGTCATGAAAGCAAATGCTTCGGAAAAGTCTTTAAACTTAAATTCTTTGTGCAGTTTTTTATCTGATTCTTTCCACATAGGATCAATTTTATTTTTTTAAATTGTTTTAGCCTTCATTTGGGCTCACGGTGGATCTCCGCAAAAAGGATGCCTCCGTCCTGGTCCCGTCTGACCATACGATCACGGAACCATGAAACAAAGGAAGTTTTCATTATTTGGAAGGCGCAGATTTTACCGGTATAATGGAAACTGCTGCTCCTCCTCCGCTGGCGAGCCGCAGTAACAGATGGCTCGTATGATCAACCATAATTTTATGGATCGTATAAGCTTCCGGATTCTGCTGCCAGTCCGCTGTTTCAGCATCTCCGTAAATCGTCGCTATATATTTTTTCCCCTTGTCCAGGAAAGAAAGATCCGCGGTCATGTCCCTTTTATGCTCATCCGTGATGACGCCAATAAACCAGTTGTCGCTGGCTTTTTGTTTTCTTGCGATCGCAATGTAATCTCCGGGCTCTGCGGCCAGGATTTTGGTATCGTCCCAATCCACCGGTACATCCCGGATAAATTGAAAAGCATCCATATGCGCCTCATAATTTTCCGGCAGGTCGGCTACCATCTGAATTGGACTATAAATCGTAATATAAAGTGCAAGTTGTTTAGCCAGCGTGGTGTGTATCCTTCTGCTGGTATCGGAGGAATAATGTGTTAATTTAAATATGCCTGGTGTATAATCCATCGGGCCGCCCATCAGCCGCGTAAACGGAAGAATGGTTTCATGTTCGGGTGTATTTCCATTGCTGAATGCATTGTACTCATTTCCACGCGCCGCTTCGCAGGCCATCCAGTTCGGATAGGTCCTTTGCAAACCTGTTGGACGAACAGGTTCATGCGCGTCCAGCATCACGTGATAGTAAGCTGCTTTTTCAGCAACGCGCTGATAGTGATCCACCATCCATTGACCATCGTGATGTTCACCTCTCGGAATGATCCTTCCCACGTATCCCGTTTTTACCGAATGATATCCGTGATTAACCATAAAGCGGAAAGCCGTATCCATCTGCCTTTCATAATTGGTCGCTGAGCCCGAGGTTTCATTGTGCATGATCAGTTGTACACCTTTGGATGCAGCATAGGCCTGCAAAGCATTCACATCAAAATCAGGATAGGGCGTGACAAAGTCAAAAACATTTTCTTTCCAGTTTCCAAACCAATCCTCCCATCCTATATCCCATCCTTCCACCAACACGCCTTGAATTCCATTGGCAGCGGCAAAGTCAATATATTTTTTTACGTTGGCGGTATTGGCC
>PLEB01000338.1 GCA_003136915.1 Chitinophagaceae bacterium | reverse complement strand
ATGAGTTCGGGCATCATGTTCAGTACAAGCGGAGAAGGACGCAGCGATATTTTCATCCGCCAATTCTGATCTGCCACCCGCGCAGAATCCGGAGAGCCGGCCAGCCTGTAATATGAGTTGACGAGCTGTTTGAATGCGGAGGGCACCTCCGTTACTCTGTATTTTCCGGTCCAGTCCAGGTCTGCCATTTCAGACCTAATCCGGATCTGTTGCGCAGTATCTGAATGAGCTGCAATCAGGCTGACCGTGTCCGTATGCAAATCCCTGCCGCCATTGGAAAAAGCGATATCATAGATATTTAATTTCCCCTGAAGTGAATCGGGGTTGGTGGAAGGAAAATCTGCGTCAAGCTGTAAATGCATTTGGACGCTGTCATCCAACAAGTGCAGCGCCAGCAGATTTATAGTATCCAGTTGAAGCTTGATCTTCACGGATGGGTATTTCTCCAGGAAATTTGCTTCTCCGTTTAAAACATAGTCAATGTTGAGATCGTGCATGGAGGATACGAGCGTACCCGATCCATTATGCAGGTTTGCATCCAGGAGCAATCCTTTGTAAGCATAGGATTTTATGGTTCCTTCCCTGAGGTTGACATGGAAAACACTGTTCATCTTTTTTGGATCAAAACCGGAGCCTTTGGCACTGGCATCGAGTGTTATCTTTCCAAAAAGACTATCCTGTTTCAGGATATAGCCAAGGTTTGCGGATTGTGTTTTTGCAGTCAGGTCATAGGTTTTATGACCAAGGTCCAGCAAACCGGCAACTTCAGCATTCCCTTCACTGGTGCCGGCATGCAGGTCTACGTGAAAGCGGTTAAGCGTGCCCGTGAATTTTCCGCTTGCAGTTATTTGATCCGGAATGCGGATGTTCTGGGGCAGTGATCTGGCCGGAATGATCCTATACAAATCCGCGCGTGAAGTACTCAGCCTGGTAAGATTAATATCGTACCAGGCATTTTTCCCGTCCGGTAATCCGCGGATATTTCCTGAAGCGGCAATGGATGTATTTCCAATCCCGCCGATCTCCAGGTAAGAAATATGAATATTTTTGAGTAACCCGTTCAGTTTCCCATTTAGGGTAAGGACAGCGCGTTCATCGCCTTTCAGCCGGCCAGATAGTGAAGGAAAGAACAGGAGTACATCCTGAACTGCAATCCGGGAATGGTCAAATACCAGGTCTGTTTGTATATCTCCAGGTTGTTTGCTTAATGATGCCATGGAAGGATAATGGATGGCTGACTGGCTCCTGATTTCCGAGTGGTTGGTCTGGATCAAAAGATCCTTCAGCCGGGCCCCTTTGGCATCATAGCTGGCTTGGGTAGAAAGTCTTTTTAGAACAAGCCCGCTTTTTTCATCCAGTGCGATCAATTCGATATTTCCCCTATAAGCCAATGGATCCGCGTGGAGGCTGCTTGCCCGAATGCTTAGGTCGTTTACGTCAAGGTGATTGTAGTCAATGCCCTTTTTAACGGGCTTTTTGTTATCGTCCTGATATCTTAAAGCTGTATTATTTATCTGCAGGGCGGCAACATCAAATGCCCAGGATCCCGTGCGGCTCACGGTATCTTTTACCGCTGATCTTTTTTCAGGCGCAGTGTTTGGTTTTATTCCGAAATGGAAACTAGCGGTTGTATTGGAAAGTGATATCTTTTTTAGCTTCAGATGGATATTGGCGAGGTCAAGGGAATCTGCATCCGTTTCAAAGGCACCCATCCTGACCAGGCCGTCTGTGTTTTCTGCATCGTTACGATAATCCAGTGCGATCATGTCAAATCTGATATGACCGAGTTTTAAACGGACTGGCTGCTCCCGTTGATTATGCTGACTGATCGTATCCTCAACATTTTTGATAAGGAGGATGGGTCGATACTGGCGGATCCTTCCGGAAACCCGGCTAAGCAAAATATCCGGAATGGCATAATTCTGATCCGCCGGATCGAAGGTTTTGAGTCTGGTCTTAAAATCCCCCAGATTTACAGAAACATCGTTGCCCGTGGCATCATCATGATAAGTTGCCCGGATGTGCTGGAGATGAACAGTGCCGACAGTGAATTTAAAACCGCCGGTGCTGTCTTTTACCGCAGGAGTCGTTTTATCGGGAGAAGAAAAAGCATCGGCAATGAATTGAAAATTAAAAACAGTATCCGGCATCAGTCTTTTAATTTTAACCGTTACGCCGTCGAATTCAATATCATTGAGCCGCACTTCATGACTCAGCAGTTTCAGCAGGTTGATTCCCACTTCAATATTTCCTCCGGATAATAAAGTGTCCTTTTGCTGATCCTCGAAATAGATATTTTTGATTATTACTTTGGATGGCAGTCCGATGTAAAGATTACCAATACGGACCCTCGTATGCAGTTTATTTTCCAGATAGGCTTCTATTTTTTGGCGGCCATAGTTCTGAACCGGCCTGGTTTGTATCAGCAGGATGATCAACAAAACGATGCTGAAAATGACCAGTATAGTGGTTAGGGTGATACGGAAAATGCGCCTAAAGATCTTTTTCAGTTTCTCGCTGATGGTCATGGTGCTTTGCTGCGTTTCATGGTTAAAGCAAAGAGCAGGCCCTTTTCAAAATATAGTCCTGAACAAGCGATTAAAGATAGAGGGTACCCCCTGGGGAAAAAAATCTACAGAACTCCGCATCCTCTGGAGTTTCAAAGAAGGAGGGCAAAGTGCAGAATGCCTGACGCCTAACGCTTAAACCTTTTTTTCCGCAACCTTGGTGTTTCTTCACCCATGATAATGGCCCATGGTTTCATGGCCGGGATTTCTTCGCTGACAAGCCTCACCATGGCAGTTAAGGGAATAAACAGGAACATGCCGGGTATGCCCCAAAGCAGGTGACCGACCAATACAGTAAGCAGGGTGATGAAGGGATTGAGTTTCACCTGGCCTCCAACTATTCTCGGGAGGATTATATTGGCGTCAATGAAATGTGCGGAAAGAAATACAATCCCTACAGTTACCGCCCCGCCGCCGGTTCCGCTGGCTATGGTCACCAGCATCGCAATGGCCATGGAAATATATATGCCGAAATAAGGAATGATATTCATCACGGCAGCCAGAACGCTGAGCAGTAAGGCATACTTGATACCGAAGATCATCAGGGTGGTGAAAATCAACAGGACCAGCACCAGCATTTCCATGAGCAGGCCCAGGATATAACTGTTGATGAGTAAACGCACTTTTATCACAATGACGCCTACTCGCTTGTTGTGCGATTCATCAAAGAGCGCCAGCAGGAATCGCATAAGCAGCCGCCGATGGTATAAAATAAAAAAACTAAAAATGAAAAAGAAGATCATCAGGATCAGGGTTTCGGCTATCCCGACAAAAGTTGTTGCCGCAGAATTTACGGCGGAACCCATAAATCCATTTACCGTTTTTTTAATATATACTGACTGATCGGAATTGTTGATATGATACTTGTTGTAAATCCAATCCTGCGCGTCCTGGATCCTTTCAGAAACCTTGGCCTGAAGTCTGGGCAGGTCCTTCGATAAATGCACGACCTGTCTGCTGAAAAAATAAAACACGCCGCCGACCATGACCAAAAAAATCAGAATGGTAACCAGGGCGGCCAGGGCGCGGGGAAAATGGATCCCTTCAAAAAAACGAACGACGGGATGCAGTAAAATGGAAACCAGGAATGCAAAGAATAGCGGGATTAAAATCGACTTGCCCATCCACATGAATAGTACAATCAGGGCGATCGCAAACAGGGTTAGAGCCACACGGGCGTAAAATGGGAACTTTATCATGAGGTTAGTAAGTGGCCAGCTTAAAGTGAGACCGCTAACGTAACAATATTATCTACTGTAAATCCAAATTCCTTAAAAACTTCTTCGCCGGGAGCAGATTCGCCAAACCGCTGAATGCCTAATGATTTGCCATCTTCTGTAACATATTTTAGCCATCCCATCGGTGAGCCAGCTTCCACAGAGAGGCGTTTTCTGATCGCTTTAGGAAGCACGGATTCTTTATATGCAGCGTCCTGTTTTTCAAATAATTCCCAGGAGGGCATGCTTACTACTCGCGCCGCAATGGATTTTTGCATCAGCTTTTCCTGAGCAGCAAGGAGGAGGTAAACTTCTGACCCTGTTCCGATCAGGATGACCTTAGGTTCTCCGGCGGACTCAGATAAAACATACGCGCCTCTTTCCAGTCCGGACGCCTTCGCATATTTTTCCTGATCAATTACCGGAATGCCCTGGCGTGTCAAAACAATTGCAACCGGTCCGCTCTGGTGTTCCAACGCTACGCGCCAGGCATGTGCGGTTTCATTTGCATCCGCCGGGCGGATCACCATCATATTTGGAATGGCTCTTAAAGTAACCAATTGTTCTATGGGCTGATGGGTCGTGCCGTCTTCTCCCAAGCCGATACTGTCGTGCGTGTAAACATATATGGGACGGATCTTACTGATCGCCGCGAGCCGGATGGAAGGGCGCATATAATCTGAGAAGATTAGAAAAGTGGCGCCATATGGAATAAATTCCTTGCTCACGGCCATGCCATTTAAGATCCCTCCCATGCTATGTTCCCGTATGCCGAAATGAAAATTCTTTCCGTCCCGGTGTTCAGGAGAAAATGATGCAAATTTATCCTGGATGGTATCGGTTGAAGGAGAAAGATCAGCTGCGCCACCGATCAGAAATGGAAATTTATCTCCAATGGCATTCAATACTTTTCCTGAGGCTTTTCGCGTAGCTATTTTTTCCGGACCCTTGAATACGGGAAGTAATTCCTTCCAGCCGGAAAGCAATTTTCCGTTGCTGAGGGTAACCCATTCATTTGCCGCATCAGCATATTTTTCTTTGAACTGGTTGAAC
>PLEB01000407.1 GCA_003136915.1 Chitinophagaceae bacterium | reverse complement strand
CAATTAAATGAGAAATCGAGGGAGTTTGTGAGCTCCATTCAAAATTCAGGAGAAAGCCTGCTGGAAATTATTAACGATATACTTGATTTTTCCAAAATAGAAGCTGGCATGATGAGGATTGAGTCGAATCCTTTTAGCCTGCGTGAACTCCTCCATTCTCTAAAAACCATGTTCGCCGCAAAGATTCAGCCAAAGGATCTCAGCTTTATGGTGAATATTGAAAATTCAATACCCGATTTGTTAATAGGAGATGCGGTGCGCTTAACGCAGATTTTGGTGAACCTGGTGAACAATGCCATAAAGTTTACTAATAGCGGAGGAATCGAGATAAACGCAACAGCGGATAAAAAAACGGAAGATAGAATTGAAATTTCCATTTCTGTAAAAGATACCGGTATAGGCATCGCTTCCCATAAAATGGAAGCAATATTTGAGCGCTTTCAGCAGGCAGATGAAGACACCACCCGTAAATATGGCGGCACGGGTCTTGGGTTGTCTATTGTTAAGCAATTGGTTGAATTGCAAAACGGAACTATTCATGTAAGCAGTGTATTAAATAAGGGCACTCAATTTATCTTTTCTATTCCTTATGCAATCTCCAAAGTATTAACTGTGAATAAGGATCTGAAAATATTTTCAACAAGTGAAATAAATTTAAACAATTCCCGGTTAAGGATTTTGGTAGCAGAGGATAATGTTATGAATCAAAATCTGATGAGACATTTACTCACTTATTGGAATCTTGAATTCGACATTGTAAATAACGGAAAAGAGGCCATTGAAGCATTGCAACAAAATGATTACAAACTGCTACTGATGGATATCCAGATGCCTGTAATGGATGGTTACACAACCACTATGAAAATACGAAATACATTGGGAATGAATATTCCAATAATTGCTATGACAGCGCATGCCATGGCAGGTGAAAGAGAAAAATGTTTAAGTTATGGTATGAATGAATATATTTCAAAGCCAATCAGGGAGAAAGAATTATTTAAAATCATGAATAATATACTGAAAACAAATGGCGGAGGAGAAGAGTTGCTGGATCTCGGTTATCTCAAAGAGATTTCGGGAGGAAACGCCGAATTCGAGATAAGCATGATAGAGCAATTCCTTCAACAGGTACCCGGTGAACTGGAAGCCATGAAGGAGGCTTTTGATAAAACGAACTATTCAGAACTAACACATATTGCTCACAATTTTAAGACCTCCGTATCATTTATGGGCCTTGCAAAGAATCTGGATCATTACCTGGATTATATTGAAAGCAACGCCGGTATTCAAAATGATAACATAGGGGAAAAAATTATGGCTGTAAATAATATTTGCCAAATGGTTTTCCGGGAAGCAAAAGATTACCTGAAGCGCTTTGGCTCTGGCTTAAGTAATAGCCCAGCACAGACAAATAAATAATACATCATATCAATAAGACAAAGGCTAAAAAAAAATGATGGCGGCAGACAGATACACTCATTATTCAAACCATTGATATATTTCCTGGAGCGATACAGCAGTTTTATCTTCTGTGTTCAAATCACGTGCAATCTTTCCTTCCTGCAATTGTATCAGGCGGTTTCCATATGCTACTGCGTCCTTTAAATTGTGGGTAATCAATACGGTAGTAATACCGAGATTTTTATTCAATTTATCAGCAAGATTCATAACGACTAATGCTGACTTGGGGTCAAGTGCTGCGGTTGGTTCATCCAGCAGTAAAATATCGGTATCATCCATTACGCTCATCAACAAGGTCAGGGCCTGTCTTTGTCCGCCCGACAGATTTCCCATAAGTTGGTCAGTTTTATTTTCAAGGCCCATACCCAAATCTGAAATCTTTTCCTGAACCTTTTTTTTAAAAACTTCGTTAACTCCGATGATCAGGTTTTTTCGCTGCGTGCGTAAAGAGGCGAGCCTGAAATTATCCAGTATCGTTAAATCGGGTGCTGTACCGTTATTGGGGTTTTGAAAAACACGGGCAACCCACCTGCTTCGTTTATATTCTGGAAAGGGAGTAACATCCTGACCGTTAATCTCAATCGTCCCGGCAGTGGGCATTTGGGAGCCCTCAATAATATTCAGCAGCGTTGTTTTGCCGCTTCCGTTTGCGCCAACAATTACTACGAATTCACCCTTATTAATCTGCAAGGATATATCGTTCAAAGCAACGACCTCGGTGACTTTCCCCTTATTAAAAAACTTACTGATTCTCCGAAGCGAAATCATCGAAACTCATATTTTACTTTTGTTTGAAATANNAGTTACCAGTTTGAGGAAATTGGGATCAATACACATGGCCAGTGTAAATGCCAGAACCAGCTGAAATAAAAGACTTCCAGCCAAAACAAGCAGGATCTGCAGACCGACATTGGTGACGTTCATCCATATCCTCAATGCATCGGCGATCAGAACAGATCCCAATCCCGTAATAACAATGCCGATGCCCATATTGATATCGGTAAAATTCTGGTACTGGGCAACCAGGAACCCGCTAAGTGCAGTGAGTGCATTCGCAATCGCAAGACCGATAATTTTTATGATATCATTGTTGATACCCATGGATTTGGTCATGACGGGATTGTTACCTGTAGCACGCATGGCAATACCAAAATCAGTTAACAATAAATAACGGAGTAAAAAAATAAGGATGATAATAATAATCAGAGCAACAAATAACTGATTATAAAGATCCGTCTTAAAAATAGAAAAGTCATTGAATAGCGTAGCCATATTGATCAACGGCGTATTGGATCTTCCAAGAATAATCAGGTTGACCGAATACAATCCCGTCATCACTAAAATTCCGGCAAGCAGTGCATCTATCCTAAGCTTAGTATGGATCAGGCCGGTACAGATACCTGCAACGGCACCTGCCAGCATGCATACTGGTAATACGGCCAGGGCGGTCCAGTGGTTGGTCAATAAAACAGCCGTGACAACAGCGCCCAGGGTATAACTTCCATCGGTAGTAATGTCCGGAATATTAAAAACTTTCATTGTAATAAAAATACCCATCGCCATCGGGCCAAGGCACAGAGATAATTGCAGCGCCGTTAAATAAAACTGGCTCATTGAACTGGTTGGAAATTTGAAGGTATGATGATACCGAATTTT
>PLEB01000128.1 GCA_003136915.1 Chitinophagaceae bacterium | reverse complement strand
GATTATGATAGAAAATCATGGCGGCGTTTCCGATGATGAGGATTGGATGCTGGATTTAATGAAGGAAGTGAACGACCCCCGTTTTGGAACCTATCCAGACTGGCGCAAAACCGGTCTTGACTATGATAATTATGAATATCTTGAAAAAGTTCTTCCTTTTGCAAAAGGGATGTCATACCGCAATCAACCCTCGGAAGCGCTGACAAGGAAAATGATCGAACGCTGTAATGATTCCGGTTATCGTGGATGGTATGGGATCGAGTGCAGAGGGCGGGAAGAAATTAGGAAGGGTATTTCATTGTTAGAGAAATACCTGATCGGCAAGGAAGTGGTTGGTAAATGAATGCTGACTCCTGAATCAAATGATCTACCCGGACTGTGCTATTTTCCAAATCTCCAGCCAAGATATATCTGCAAAAGATAATTCTTTACATCTACTGTAGGAATATAGCTGGGCTGGGTTCCGGAAGAGCCCGGATCAGTATTTTTATACAAATTATTCAGGCTGAAATTCGCTCTTGCACCGACGAGGAGGCCCATGTATGGGTGTGTCTCTATTCCAACACCTATACCATAATCAAAACGGTTGTAGTAATCCAGTAGTTTTCCATATTGGGTTCCAGACAACGGGTTTTGAGCGCTATCTGATTTAGCGTTGAGCAAATAGGCTACCTGCATGCCTACCTGAATCTGGAAATACCTGGTGATACTGATACAGAGATATTCCGGCAGCATGATATAGTCGAGATTAACCCTACCCGAGTTTCCGTTGGTCTGATAATCATATCCCTGTCGGGAAAAAACCAATTCAGTTTTTGAACCCAGGATCTTTTTTGGAGAAGTGGAGTAGAAAATTCCAACATTAAATCCAGTGCTACTGCTGTTGTCGATCGATGAAGCTTTGGTAACATTGGCGAAGTTCAGGCCCGCCTTAATGCCGATTTGGGTAAAGCCCAGGCATGGGAATATAAGGGACAGGCAAAAGAGGATCTTTTTCATACTGGTTGTTTTTATGATTAGCGATTAAAAGCTCTTAAATTTTTGTTTTGCCGACATGAGGAAGTTAGGCCATTTTGAGACTCATTACGCGTTCTTTTCCTACTATTTTTTTTGGTCCCAGAATGTTTCAGGATGCGAATTGCCGGGCCAGACCCTAACCGTTTGGTTAACGTAGAAAATATGTGGAATTCCTCCTATTCCAGGTAATACGGACGACAGTGGCGATATGATATCAAAGGCCTTTGATATAAGCTGCACTATCCTTAAATGTATCCAGCTTCATCTCGACAAAGAAATTCTTTACGCCGCCCGTTTTCGCAGCGGCAAAGAATTCTTTCCAGTCAATGACACCCTGCCCGATCGGAACCTCTTTTTTGTCGGCGGTCCAATCCGACAGATGGGATGAAATAAATCTTCCCGGGTATTTATTAAAATAGTCAGCTGCCTTGAAACCTAGGGTGATCACCTGGGTCTGGAACTGCATTTTGACCAAAGCGGCATCAAAATGACTCATTATTGCATCATAAATCAATTGGCCATCGAGTTCCTTGAATTCCATGGTATGATTATGAAAACCAGTTGCCATCCCTGCATTCTTAATTTTCTCAGCTATTGTGTTCAGCTTATCAACGGATTCCAGGTAATTCTTCATCGTATTATTTGGGGGTTGCAGCCAGAAGCTGGAACAAATCATCTGGGTAAGACCCAGTCCGTGCGCAAATTCTATCCGGTCATCCAGTTTGTCCGTAAGTTCATCGAAAGTAAAATGACAACTCGGACAGTGAAGTCCTGAATCCTCAATGGTTTTGCGCATATCGGAAGGCTTCATACTTACGAGGGGGCCAAAACCGGAATCCACGTATCCCGGAGGAGAGCACATTTCAACCAGCTGGTATCCCCAGTCGGCCATCATTTTCAGGGTTCCGGGAAAATCCTTGGCTATCAAATCCCTGATGGGAAATGTCTGGAAGCCTATAGGTTGATTTATGAATCCGGGAATGGCACTGAGTCGCATAGGTATTTGCGATAATGCCCACACAGATCCAAGCGCCGCGGAACTCCTGCCAATAAATGTTCTTCTGTTTAATTTGGTCATGATCGAATTTTTAATATTCAAATTGTTTTGTGCAGGTCGATTATTTTAGATTGTTGCCGGATCAAATCCTGTCCTGTATTCACGGGAAAGGTATTTATTGACTTCAGGTGCATTGGTAATTTGCATGCTGACCGGATCATATTTTAGCAGACGCCCGGATCTCAGAGCGACGCCATATAAATTTATGGCTTCAGTTATATGTTCAGATTCGGAAAAGTTACCTGTATACTGCTTTCCGCTTTTGCATGCATCAATGAATAGTTGTAATGCGGCTTTCGTTCTTTCTCCCATATCGCCCCGCCTTCTCCTTGGCGTTTCAGTGGCTTCGCTTTCGTGAGAAAGGAGCCGGGGATTGTCGACATTGAATCCTGCAAGGATCTTGCCTTTATCTCCAACGAACATCATGCCTTCAGTAGGCAATTGTTTATTGGCTGCGGCTAATTCCTGGGGACAAGGCGGTTGCATGCCTCCATCGTACCAGATCAGATCAATCGCCGGCCTGGATCCTTTAGCGGGATATTTAAAACGGGTCGTACTGGCCATAGGGTAGGAGAAATCGTTGCGCACTTCGAATGGAACCGAATCGCGCATGTCGACGGCATGGCTTAAAGTAGGTTCAACCACTGTTGGGGAATCCAGCTGCAAAGCATTAAAGACAGTCCACAAACTGTAATATCCCATATCGGCCATGGATCCGCCACCGAAATCATACCAGCCTCTGAATACCATATTCGTATAGTTCGGACTATAGGGGCGATCCGCTTCCGGTCCCAGCCAAAGGTTCCAATCCAAACCAGAAGGAACTGGTACCGTATCGACTGGAAGGGTAGGGTATTGCGGCCATACAGGACGGTTAGTCCAGTTATGAACTTCTAAAAGTGTTCCGATAGATCCGTCATTTATCCATTTCATTACAGGTTCCATGGAGCCATTTGCATCCCAGGGCAGCAGATGAGTTATTCTATCACTTGCCCGGACTACCTCAAGTAATTTTTTCCCTTCCAGCAACCGGTTTGAAAGTGGCTTGTGCATCAGCACATGCTTTTTTCTTTTCAGTGCAGCGGTTGCAATTACCGCATGGAGATGATCAGGAGTCATGATCTTCACGGCATCCAGATCTTTTTCCTTTTCCAAAAGTTCACGGAAATCCGCGTAGGCAGTGCAGCCCCTATATTTTAACTCGGGACGAACATTTGCATAAAACGTTTCTATGATTGACTTTCCATTTTCTCTTCCGCCAGGAATTAGATTGTCCCCTCCGGTATTCCAGCCCGGGTTTTTTATTGCCGTACGGATTTCATCTCTGAGTCCGTCTTTATCCCAGTCCCTGTATCCGCGCGCTTCAGCATTTGGGTCACAAACGGCCACGACCTGAAATCCCTCTACTGCGAGGAGCGGAAGCATTTCCCTGATGCCCTCTGTTCCCACACCGATATATGCGAGGGTGACTTTATCGCTGGGGGCAATAAAGTTTTTTCCCCCAAGCACATGTCTCGGAACTATGGTGAAGGCCAGGGCACTGGATGCAACTACCTCAACGAATTTGCGCCGGTTGATTTTGGAGCTGCTGCTTTCGGGAGTTAAACTATTTTCATCGTGTGAATTCAGGCTTTCGCCATTTGGAAGTGGATCTTGTTTCATATCATGCATTTTTATCGTTAGAGGCATAAAGTTTAATTATAAAAGTTTGCATGACAAAAAAAATTGGTGATGGATCGCATGCTGATGAAATAANNCTGGAGAATGAATAATTTGGTCTGGTTTCCTTTTATGGTCGCCCGATCCCCCTGTTAATCAACCGTTAATAACTTTTTATAAGGGGCCAATTTTAATTTTTTTAATTTTATGAGGCTATCCGGCACCTCCTATTTCCTTTTCCAAAAAATCTGACTATTATACATGAATGCGAATACTTTATAAGGTATTTCATGGTATTAAATTATGAGGCATGATTTTAAAAGGGGTTAATCCGCTTAGCAGCACCGGAATTTTCCGGAGCCTGATATTTATTACCGGTCTTCTAGCAATTAATTTGAATACCCGCGCGCAGGCTGCACCAGCATCAGATAGCAGCCTTTATTTGACATTGGATCAGTGCGTTGATTATGCATTTAAGCACCAGCCCGCGCTGGCACAGTCAAACATTAATATTTCCATTACCAAACTCACAAATTCGATTGCTTTATCGGGCTGGCTGCCCCAGGTAAACCTTACAGGAAGTATTACGCATTATAATTCATTGCCTACCAATTTTATTTCCGACACGGCCCATCCGGGAACCCCGATCAGGCAGCAAACCGGGGTTGTCAATACTTCAATACCAGTTCTGTCCGTAACCCAGGCGATTTTCAGTCCAAGCCTTTTATATGCCGCAAAAAGTGAACGCTTCTACGTTCAACAGGCGGAGCAGATTACTGACAGTACTAAAATTGGCCTCGTATCCGATGTAAGTAAGGCATTTTACAACCTGCTGCTTACCCTGGAGCAGATCAATGTATTGAAAGAGGATACGGCAAGGTTATCAAAAAACCTGAGCGATGCCTATCATCAATACGTTGGCGGAATTGTGGACATGACCGATTACCAGGAGGCAGCCATTTCCCTGAATAATTCGAAGGCCCAATTAAGGCAGGCCTCGGAAAATGTGATTCCACTGTATGCCACACTCAAACAATTCATGGGGTATCCGCCGGCCGATCAGTTCAATGTGAGTTTTGATACTGTTCAGATGAAACGGGATATCGGTTTTGATACCACCCAGCAACTCGTGTTCGAAAAGCGAATCGAATTCCAGCTTCTTCAAACCAACAAAAATATCCAGCACCAGCTCACCAATTATTACGGCATGGCTTTTCTTCCTACGGTTTCTGCATTCTTCAATTATAATTTTGAATTTGAAAACAATAATTTTTCATCGCTATATGCAAATGCATATCCATATTCCTACCTGGGACTGACTCTTAGCCTGCCAATATTTACAGGTTTTGCCAGGTTGGAAAATATTCGAAAATCGAAGCTGCAGGAGCAGCTGCTCGACTGGAGCCAGGTGAGCCTGAAATCCCAGATATACACGGAATACACTACGGCCCTGGCAAATTATAGGGGCAATGCCTACAACCTCCAGATGATGCAGGAGAATGTGGCCATGGCCAGAAATGTGTATGAGATCGTAACCCTTCAATATCAGCAGGGCGTTGTTGCATATCTGAACGTGATAACTGCCGAAGAGAACCTGATTACCTCAGAAATCGGCTATCTGAACGCATTGTTCACCGTATTGTCGAATAAAGTGGATCTGCAGAAAGCCATGGGATTTATTACTTATAATAATCATTAAAGCATCCAATAAATTTCCTTAATGTACAAGACTATATCAATTTTATTCATCACCTGCAGCGTCGTTTTATTCTCCTGCAAACATAAGCCGCCTCCCCCGCCTGCATTGGTGCCGGTAAATTTAGTTACGGCAGTTCCACAGTCCGTATTTTATTATGATAAATATCCTTCTACTACGGAGGCACTGAGCGAGGTTTCATTGCGGCCTGAGGTTCCGGGCTATATAACCGGAATATTTTTTACGGAAGGAACGCATGTAAAAAAAGGACAAAAATTATATGATATCGACAAAAGGTTGTATCAGGCGAGTTACGATGCAGCCATTGCCAATGTGAAAGTTGCGGTTGGCAACCAGGTACAGGCTAAGCAGGATGCCGACCGGTATACCTATCTGAATAATCATAATGCAATTGCCAAACAGGTACTTGACCATGCGGTCATTGCACTGGAGAATGCGGAAAATCAGGTAAAAGCGGCCCAGGAGGCCGAGAAAACGGCAAAAACGAATCTGACCTATGCCACTGTTTACGCTCCTTTTGATGGAACGATCGGTTTTAGCCTGGTGAAATTGGGAGACATGGCTTCCGTAGGGACCACGGTATTGAATACGATTTCCACTATTGATCCGATGGCCGTTGATTTCCTGATCAATGAAAAACAACTGACGCATTTTGAGGGTCTTCAAAATCACAGAAAGAGACAGCCTGATTCCTTATTTACCATCCTGATGCCGGACAATATGCTTTATCCCTTTACAGGAAAAATTTCCGTCATAGACCGTGCAATTGATCCGCAAACCGGCGCGATCAGGATCCGGCTTGTATTCCCTAACCCGAAATATGGTTTGAAGGCAGGTATGAGTTGCATTGTCCGGGTACACAACCAGGACACGGCTCCGCAACTGGTAATTCCGGGCAAGGCAGTTGTGGAACAAATGGGCGAATATTTTGTGTTTGTTGTGAAAGATACGCTCATCAGCCATAATAGTGATTCAGCCAAAAAACAGGAAACTGATACGGCTGCGCAGAAGGGCCCGAAATTTTATGCATTTCAAAAGAAAGTACAGCTTGGGCAAACGATTGGTGCAAATGTGATCATAAAAGGTGGAATTGATGAAGGGGATCGCATTGTAGTTGACGGCGTGCAATCATTGCACGATGGCTCGCAGGTAGATGTTGGCAGGAAACAACCACCTGGTGGTAATGGAAGTGACAGTACTCAAAACCATACTCCGGGAAGCGCGGGGAAAAGAGATAGCAGTGAAAATAATTAGTAGGTGTAAAGCTTATGATGATTTGTGTAATAAAATATTCTCTGCAAGAGGATAGTAATAATGATGAATAAATTATGATAGCTAATACATTTATTAAACGTCCGGTAACTGCTATGGTTGTTTCTATTGTGTTGGTGATTGCCGGCACCATTTGCATATTAAGTTTACCAGTTGACCAGTATCCGGACATCACTCCTCCCATTGTGCAGGTGAACGGACAATTTACCGGCGCCGACGCACAAACAGTGGAACAAACTGTAGCTACACCAATCGAAGGACAGGTGAATGGTACTCCTGGCATGGAATACATGCAGAGCAATAGCACGAATAACGGGCTGATGTCAATGAACGTTACATTTAACATCGGAACGGATATTGATATTGCCACGCTTGATGTGCAAAATCGTGTGAGCATTGCAACCCCTTTATTGCCGGCAGTTGCAAGCCGGTTAGGTATTACAGTTAGAGCAGTGAACCCAAGCATGCTGATGATGGTTGCTGTATACGCGCCGAAAGGAACTCACAACATTACTTTTCTAGATAATTACACCAACATATTTATTCAGGATGCCTTGCTTCGCGTGCCGGGAGTGAGCAGTATTAATCGGTTTACCGATGATTTCAGTATGCGCGTCTGGATGAATCCGGAAAAGATGGCGGCGTACAGGTTAACTCCGCAGGATATTATCAATGCATTGAATGCTCAAAACGTTCAGGTGGCAGCTGGTTCGGCAGGAGTTCCGCCGCAACAAACCACACAAACATTTGAAATAGGTATTCTCGTAAACGGAAGACTGAGCAAAGTTTCAGAGTTTCAAAATATTATTATAAAAACATTACCTGCAACCGGAGAGCTGGTTTATTTAAAAGATGTTGCGAGAGTTGAATTAGGTAAGTTCACTTTTTCAAGTAATTCCTTTGTTGATGGAAACCGGGCTTCTTTTCTCCGCATTTACCAGGCACCCGGAAGCAACGCACTGGAAACAGCAAAGGGAATTTATAAGCAACTCGCATTATTGAGACAATCATTTCCGGCCGACGTTGAATATTCAGTGCCTTTTGAAGCGGTCACGGTTGTTAAAGTTTCTATGGCCGATGTGGTGAAAACACTATTAAAAACATTGGGCCTTGTTGCGATTGTTGTGTTTCTTTTTCTCCAAAACCTTCGCTCAACATTAATTCCTGTTCTTGCCATTCCGGTTTCAATTTTAGGAACATTTTGTTTTTTCATTCCGTTGGGTTTTACCATTAATACACTCACTATGTTCGGTTTTGTGCTTGCCATAGGCATTGTGGTGGATGATGCTATTATTGTGGTGGAAGCCGTACAACACTATATTGACCACCAAAAGATGTCGCCGAAAGAAGCAACGTATAACGCGATGAAAGATATCTCTGCTCCTGTTGTGGCGATAGCATTGATCCTCGCGGCAGTATTCGTCCCTGTAGGATTTATTCCCGGCATCGTTGGAAGACTGTACCAGCAGTTTGCTATCACGATCGCGATATCAGTGATACTTTCTGCATTCATCGCACTATCATTAACACCCGCGCTGTGCACATTATTACTAAAACCTTCTGACCCTAATAAACAAAAAAGAGGCCTGAATAAGATTTTCTTTGTATTTAATAATTGGTTCGACAAGGTTACAGAAAAGTATACGAACGGTGTAAAAAGAAGTATTAAAGCATCCAGGTTTGTTGTGATATTGTTGCTTTGTATTTGCACCGGTGCATATTTTTTATTTGAGAAAAAACCAACAGGGTTTATTCCTTCGGAGGATGATGGTAACCTGTACGTCACTTTTCAATTACCTCCTGCATCTTCTACCACCGAGTCCGTTGATGTAATGACCAGATTAATGAAAGTGGTTACCTCAACTCCGGGCGTTGCGCATTATGCTGCATTATCGGGATTGAATGTGGTGAATAATGCAACCAATTCCAATGCGGGAACAATTTATGTTCAGCTCAAACCCTGGGACGAGCGCAGTGAGGAGAACCAGCAGGTACCGGGCATAATCAAGGTGATGCAAAGGAGAATTACTGAGGCGGGAATAAAAAATGCAAATGTTGAGGTGATTCAGCCATCTCCGATCCCCGGGATTGGCGAAACAGTTGGTTTTAGCATGCAGATTGAACAACGCAGTACGACAGATGATTTGCATGCATTTGAAGATGTAGTGAACAAATTTATTAGTGAGGCAAATAAAAACCCTGCAATAACAAATGCATTTAGTTTTTATTCTTCCCACACACCCAGTAGCAATCTTACTGTTGACCGCGAGAAATGTGAGAAATTAGGCGTAAATATTGGTGATGTGTTCACAACCATTCAGGCATTCATGGGTAGTTTGTACATCAATGATTTCACGGTCTATAATCGCACGTTCCATGTTGTAGTGCAGGCGGACACTGCATTTCGCACATTGATCACAGACATAGATAAGTATTATGTCCGCAACCAGGATAGTGCGATGGTTCCTCTCAGCACGCTCATTAGTTATTCACCGACAGAAACCGCGCCTTTGATATCTCATTTTAATATTTTTCGCTCCGCAGAAATTGATGGGGCTTCTACACAGGGATTCAGCAGCAGCCAGGCAACGGATTCACTCATCGCAATTGCAAACAGGGTTCTTCCCGAAGGGTATAACTATGAATTTTCAGGATTGAGTTATGAAGAAATCCGCGCAGGCTCAACTACTGTTTATATTTTCTTTTTCTCAATAACNNAACTGATAATGTGTATGCGCAGATAGGATTGATCACATTAATAGGACTGGCTGCGAAGAATGCGATATTAATCGTTGAGTTTGCCAAGGTACGTGTTGACCGTGGCGAAGAACTTATCAAGTCTACATTGGAAGCAGTCAAGCTTCGTTTACGCCCCATCATCATGACATCACTTGCATTTATTTTAGGCGTTTTGCCATTGGTATTGGCAACAGGCGCCGGCGCTGTTGCGAGAAGAACAATTGGTTTTACCGTTCTCGGTGGGATGACTGCGGCTTCAACACTGGCTATTTTTATTGTTCCTGTTCTTTTTGTAGTCATCACCCGTATGTCTTACGGTAAAGAGAAATTAGCATGGTTGCAGGCGAATCATGAGCAATTAATGGAGAAGGAAAAGAAAGTAGAGCAGCAGGATATTGATGTGGAATTAGAATACGAAATTGAAAAATCGCGTCAGCAGAATAAACCTCAGGAAGGATGATTGCGAGTACATTCATAAAAAGACCGGTTACTGCAATCGTGATATCATTGGTGTTAATGATTTCGGGCGTTATTTCGATTTTAACTCTTGCCGTTGACCAATATCCGGACATATCACCTCCGAGTGTTTCGGTTAACGGTTCATATACAGGCGCAGATGCAGAAACGGTTGAACAGACGGTGGCTATTCCTATTGAAGAGCAGGTAAACGGCACACCGGGTATGGAATACATGACGAGCACCAGTACCAATAGCGGAGGAGTAGGTATCAGGGTAACGTTTAACATTGGCACCAATGTACATATCGCAGCGCTTAATGTTCAAAACCGCCTGGGAATAGCGCAACCTCAGTTGCCTGCGGTAGTAAGTAAATTAGGCTTGGCGGTGCGCGCAAGTAATCCGGATCAGCTGATGCTGGTATCTGTTTATTCGCCAAAGCATACCCACGATATAACATTTCTTGACAATTACACCAACGTATTTATTGAAGATGCCATATTGCGGGTGCCGGGTGTGGGGGATGTAAGCGCCCGTACGGATCAATTCAGTATGCGTATATGGATGAACCCGGATAAAATGGCTTCCTATAGTTTAACGCCTCCTGATATCGTTAGTGCTTTAAACGCACAAAATGTATATGTAGCAGCGGGTTCAGCCGGTGCGCCACCCCAAAACACGTCACAAACGCATGAAATAGGGATACTGGTAAACGGGATGCTTAGTAAAGCTAAGGAATATGAAAATATTATTGTGAAAACAATCCCAGCTACCGGGGAATTGGTTTACCTGAAAGATGTGGCCAGGGTTGAACTGGGCAAGTTTACTTTTTCAAGCAACGCTTTCGTTGACGGAAACAGATGTTCTCTTCTGATGATTTTTCAATCGCCCGGCAGCAACGCGCTCCAAACCGCAGATAATGTATATGCAGCACTGAAACAACTAAAAAAATCTTTTCCGTCGGATGTAGATTATTCAGTACCCTTCGAATCCGTAACTATTATAAGAGTTTCCATGCAGGAAGTAATGGGAACCCTGTTAAAAGCGCTTGGCCTGGTTGCATTAGTCGTATTCCTGTTCCTGCAAAACTGGCGTTCCACCATTATACCGATATTGGCTATCCCGGTATCTATATTGGCTACTTTTTGTTTCTTTATACCTTTAGGTTTCACGATAAATACGCTAACCATGTTTGGCTTTGTGCTGGCCATTGGTATAGTGGTTGATGATGCTATTATTGTGGTTGAAGCCGTACAGCATTATATTGATGAGCAGCACATGTCGCCCAAGGAGGCTACTTATCGTGCCATGCAGGATATATCGGCGCCCGTAATAGCCATCGCATTAATACTCGCTGCGGTATTTGTGCCAGTCGGTTTTATTCCTGGTATTGTGGGACGTTTATACCAGCAGTTTGCCATCACGATTGCCATTTCTGTCATACTTTCTGCTTTCGTTGCCTTATCGCTGACTCCGGCACTTTGTACATTATTATTAAGGCCTTCTCACATTGATAATAAATCGAAGTACCTGGGTAAATTTTTCTATCGGTTTGATAAGTGGTTTGATAAGTTCACTGAAAAATATACCCATGGCGTAAAAAGAAGTATAAATAATTCAAAGTTTGTCATAATTATTCTGGTGTGTATTTGTGCCGGCGCCTATTTTTTATTTAAGAGCAAGCCGTCGGGATTTGTGCCTCCGGAAGATGGCGGACGACTGTTCATTACCTACCAGTTACCCGATGCTTCTTCAACTACCCAATCAGTGAATGTTATGAACAAGCTGATGAAAGTAGTAAGCGCAACACCAGGAATATTGCATTACACTGCCATATCCGGGTTTAATATATTGAACGGGGGCGCCACTTCAAATTCCGGTTCCATGTTTGTTATGCTTACACCATGGGCCCAGCGTACCACTACGGAAACCAAGATCCCGGGCATAATGAATGTGCTTAAAAAAAGGATAGCGGATGCTAGTATAAAAAATGCGAATGTGGTCGTTATTCCGCCACCGCCCATCAGAGGTATAGGTATTGCTGCTGGTTTTAGCATGCAAATTGAGCAGGGGAATTCGACCGATGATATACATGCATTTGAAAAAGTAGTTCAAAAATTTGTTGCTGAAGCACACAAAGTCCCTTCCATATCTACAGCGTTTTGTTATTTTTCGGCGCATACCCCAAGTTATGACCTTACGGTTTACCGGGATAAATGTGAAAAGCTGGGTGTAAATATTTCAAGTGTTTTTACGACCATGCAGGCTTATATGGGCAGCTTGTTTGTAAATAACTTTACTTTATATAATCGGACATACCATGTCGTAATACAGGCAGACACCATGTACAGGGCCCTGATATCCGATATGAATAAATACTATGTGCGCAACCAGGCAGGCGAAATGGTGCCGCTTAGTACGCTGATCACATATAAATCCACCATAGCTGCGCCCCTTATTACGCACTTTAATATTTTCCGTTCTGCAGAGGTTGACGGTTCTATACCACCGGGATATAGCAGCGGCCAGAGCATTGAAGATTTGAAAGCATTAGCCAAAAAAGTTTTGCCGCGTGGGTACATTTATGATTTTTCGGGGCTGAGCTATGAAGAAATAAAAGCAGGCTCTCTTACTGTGTACATATTTCTGTTCTGTATCATTTTCGTTTTTCTTTTTCTTGCAGCACTTTATGAAAGCTGGTCTGTGCCCTTTTCGGTGATGTTAGCCGTTCCCATAAGTGCTTTTGGCGCTATCCTCGCCCTTACCTGCGTTCCTCCGCTTACGAATAATGTATATGCACAAATAGGACTGATCACATTAATAGGGTTATCCGCAAAAAACGCAATCCTTATCGTTGAATTTGCCAAGATAAGAGTCGATCGGGGTGAAGATGTAATAAAATCCACCCTTGAGGCTGTACGATTACGTTTACGGCCAATTATCATGACGTCAATGGCATTTATCCTCGGGGTATTACCGCTTGCTTTAGCGACGGGTGCCGGAGGAGCTTCCAGGAATACAATAGGTGTTACTGTTTTAGGCGGCATGATTGCATCTACAACGCTGGCGATATTTATTGTTCCGGTTTTATTTGTGGTGATTACCCGTTTTTCTTATGGCAAAAAACAACTTGCGTGGCTACAAGCGCATCATGAAGAGTTAATGGAGAAAGCGCAAAAAGCTGAAGAGCAGAATATTGACCCGGCACTGGAATATGAAATTGCCGAAGCAAAGGCCAACCATGAACAGGGTAAATCCTGAACTATGAAATTAAGATATAAATGTTTTGTGTTGATGGATTTTTGCTCGAAGGCTGCTAAAAAAATGACTTCGGTTCTTTTCGCCCACAGTGCTTATTTGAGTTGATTTGCTGATCAGGTTTTTTATTGATTGGTATATCTGATTGCAAAATCTGTCATCGCGGGTTGAAATGAAATCAATTACACTGTGATTGAGGTAAGCGATTTTTATTTTGCCGAGATCAGCTAAAACCGTATTGTCGCCAAGAGCCAGTTCATTATAAAACATATTGAAATCGGGGGATCCGGGAGTGGGTTGCTCATGGAAGGCGAATTTTTTCCCGGACTCTGCTTGCCTTTCAATGTGGTTGACCAATTCTTCCAGTTTATTATAGATGATGAGAATGTCTTCATTAGATTCAAAAACATCACATTCCCGGTAATATTCAATTTGCTGAATTGTTATATTGATACCTTCGAGGTTCCATATTTCGGTAGTTGGAAGTTTATTATACTGCTGAATTATTTTTTTCCCAAGGTCCATATATTCCGGATGAGATTCATTTTTCAGGGAGAATTTTTTGCCTTTCAGCGTTTCGTACAGAAGAATGGATTTCATCCAGAGGAAAATTTTGAACGCCGAAAGTTCTGCAATTTGGAAAAAATTAATCCAGGGAATATCTTTTGTGAGAAAATAGAAATGCCTGTTTTCAAATCCGTTCAGGTAGGTAAAAGTCTGAAGTAAATTTTTGAGGTACTGTTCAAAAGATTCACCTGGAACAGTAGACAGTTTACCCGAAAAAATAAATGAGTCGCTTTGGAGATGCAGGAATTGGTCCAGTGATATTTTGAAATGCGATGAAAGTTTCTGAATTTCATCAAAGGAAATAGGCTTCTCACACCTGATCCGGCGGTAAGCGCTGTCATTACTTATATTCAGCAGTTCCGCGATTTCATCTACGAAGGAAAGATGCGGAGGCAGATTGTTTTTAATATGGTTGAAAAAAAGCTGCTGTACGGAGTATTGATCCATAATCAGTTTTTTTGGGAAAACGCAAAAGGGTTAAAAAAATATTGCAAAAACTGCTTCTCCTGATAAATTTAGGATTATTTTTTCCAACGGGCAATTTCAGCCGGCCAATCCTCATTCAGAAGAATCATGAGCGGGTATTAAAAACGAGCCGGGTTTGACTGGAATGCGGGTAATAATTTCTATTTAAAGACGATGCTGGCTTACTTTTGGAATGGACTCTAGATTTCATTTTTCTTCATCTGCGATACCGCATAGTCGCATGCCCGGGCGGTAATGGCCATATAGGTCAGAGACGGATTTTGGCAGGACGTGGAAGTCATGCAGGCGCCGTCAGTTATAAATACATTCGGGCAGGCATGGAGTTGATTCCATTTGTTCAGCATGGAAGTTTTGGGGTCCCTGCCCATTCTAACACCGCCCATCTCATGGATATCGAGACCGGGTGCCTGCTTACTATCGGAGGTTTTGATTTCTGTAAACCCGGCTTTGCTGTACATTTCGCTAAGTTGTTCCATGAAATCTTTTACCATTTTTTCGTCATTGTCGTCGTATGCAACCGAAATATCCAGCTGCGGAATGCCCCAGTCATCTTTTTTGTTCGGGTCGAGGGTTACAAAATTGGTAACTTTTGGAATGGTCTCGCCCATCATGTGAGAACCCACGCGCCATGGGCCGGGATCTTTTTTGGCGAGACTTTCCTTTAAGGCAGCTCCAAATCCTTCAGGTTTTGGAAACGAGTACCTGCCACCAGAAAATCCGGCAGCATAACCGCGAAGAAAATCTGTTTCCTGGCGGTGCACATTCCTGAAACGGGGAATATATGCACTGGTAGGCCGTCCCCCCGCCGTCGTTGTGTCTTTGAAGCCATCGTATATCCCGGAAATATGAGCACGGTAATTATGAAAGGCAAAATATTTTCCGAGAACGCCACTATCATTTCCCAGACCATTGGGAAACCTGCCTGACTTTGAGTTTAAGAGAATGAGATTCGTATTCAGGGCCGCAGCATTTACAAAAATGATCCTGGCATAATACTCAGTCATTTCTTTGGTGTGGCTGTCAATTACCCGGACACCGGTGGCCTTATTCTTTTTTTCGTCATAGATTATGGAATGAACAACGGAGAATGGGCGCAAAACCATGTTTCCGGTTTTTTGTGCCCATGGTATGGTGGTTGAATTGCTGGCAAAGTATCCCCCAAAGGGGCAACCTCGCTGGCACAGGTTTCTATTCTGGCATTGACCCCGTCCCTGATCCAGATGGATTTGCTTCGGTTCGGTAAGATGCGCACAACGNNTTGCCGGAGATGCCGGCGAATTTTTCTACATAACTGTACCAGGGTGCAATGTCTTTGTATCGTATTGGCCAGTCAACCGCAAAACCATCGCGTGCCGGCCCTTCAAAATCAAAATCACTCCACCGCTGCGTTTGCCTTGCCCACAATAGTGATTTTCCGCCCACCTGATATCCGCGTATCCAGTCGAATGGTTTTTCCTGCACATATGGATGTTCCGTATCCTTAACAAAAAAATGCATGGCATCTTCCCTGAACGCATAACAACGGCTCACTACAGGATTGGCTTCCTGAATTGCCTCGGGTACCTGGCCCCGGTGTTCAAATTCCCAGGGCATCATATTCGTTGTGGGATAATCCTTCAGATGTACAACATCCCGTCCTCTCTCGAGAACCAGGGTTTTCAAACCCTTTCCCGTTAATTCTTTTGCCGCCCACCCGCCACTCATTCCTGAGCCAATGACGATCGCATCAAAACTCCGGTCTTTTAAACCATCCTTATTGTCGCCCATATCAAGGTATTATGAATTACGCTGCTTTTAGTGGAACACAACCCTGAAATTTACCAGGGATCATCTTATAGCCACGGATATCAGTCAAATAAAATTGCGAAGTGCTGTAGGCCTGTATGGTTAATCTTTTTAAGGATTGATAGAAGAAAGAAAGGTTGCCATTGTCATTTTTCCTGCCATCGAGATCTGCAACAATCGCATTTTTTTGCTCCGCGTTGCAATCAGCAAAGGATTTGCTGGATTTATCCTTTGCAAATTTTTCAAAATCCCTCAGGCCCTGTTCAAATTTTTCCTGATTCGTTTTGGGAAAACAATCATCCACCATTTTCAATGCAAACAGATGCGCAGCCAGATCTTTGGCGCCTGGTGAATCCGTTTTAGGCAGAATGGTTTCCGCCAGCTCGGCCAGCATTTTTTCCTGATCTGCCGAGATACTTATTTTTTTTAGCAGTATCGAGGCTTTCTCATTATTCTGAAGACAGGCAGGAAGGAGTACCGTTCCTGCACAAATGAATAGAAGCTGTTGAATGGCAACGCGTCTGTTTGGCATTGAATGTGTGACTTATGAATAAATAATGAAGGGTGCTTCTAAAGGAAAGCAGCGGTTTGGCCGGTTGACCAAATTTACAAAAGATTTTTCAGGTTTTCTTCTGCGAAGATTCCTTTGCTTTTTTTATTGGGCCAAAAGGACCGTATTTATGTTGTCGCTCTGAAAAACTATCTGTATAGGGTCCAAAAGGATAATCCACCGGTTTGGCTGCCAGTGCGGGCCAGTCATACTTAAAAAATTTCACGGGGCGCTGTTTTGAATTTATAAAACCAGCCACATTCCAGATTTGTTCATCGGTCAATTGTGGCGTGGGATATTTAGTGCCGAAGGGCATGGAATATTTAATGAATCCCGCCAGTTTGGTGAGCCGGTACAAGCCGGCCGCGGTATTGTAGCTATGTTTGCCCCAAAGCGGAGGATAGGTATAGGATTTCTTATCTGCTGCCAGGACTCCCTGGCCGTCCGGGCCGTGACAAAGCTGGCATCTGAACTGAAAGATAAGGCTGCCCTTGAGCGTATCGGCTTGTCTGTTCAGGAACGGTAATTCCTCTGTATTGGCACCCCGGGGTTTTGATCCTTTCTGAACTTCCTTTCCCACCCATTTCAAATAGGCTACCATGCTTTTCATCTCCGTACTGTTGCTGTCTATTTTTTTGCCATTCAGACTCCTTTCCAGGCACTCATTGACCCTGAATTCAATGGATTCGATTCGCCCGCTCCGGGGTCTGAACTGTGGATATAGGGAAGCAACGGCCGCAAAACTGTTTGAAAAAATGCGGGTACCTGCATCCAGATGGCAATTCTGACAATTCATTCCGTTTGCCTGATGATTGATGATACCCGCCGGACCGAAGTAAAATGAAGTATTCGCTATAAGCTTTCTGCCAAAACGGATCAAATCGCCCTCTGTGGTTAAGGGAATGAGACTGGTATCCGGTGCCAGCCATTCACTCTTTACAGTAGTTTTCGATTCCGGCCCGATTGATGGCTGGTGCGTGTTTTTCTTCCGGCCGGTGAAAAAAATAATTGTCCCCGCCACCGTGATAAGCAGAAGGGCAATTAAAATAATAACTGGTGCAGGTTTCATTCGCCCACAAAACAATATGTGCAACCATGTTCCTGCGTGCGGCCCACGGCCCAGACTCCGGACGGAACGACCTGTATGCCCGGGATTAAGCCAGCAAGCCACTCTTTTTTTACGTCGGCAGCGTTCATATTCATGCTTCCGGCCAATACTGCGCTGTAAACTGTGAGGGCAACATCGCATGCACAAAAAAGTACACCATCGTCCAAAAGGTTGTTAATGCCTATATCCACATTCCCGATACCCGGTACGGAATAGTCTCCGGGCTTCGGTTGCCAGAACGTATTGCGAACTGAGGGAGCGCTGGTTTTCGGATCATTGATTTTAAATACTTCTCCTAATTTGTATTTTGCCCAGATATCATTTCCCAGGGCATAACCAATAGCATTGTGGCGCAGGATTACGACCGCGGTACAATCTTTTGCATCGGCGCCATTGGTCATTAAAAACACTTTTGGCCACGCAAAGGGAAAAATTTCATGAGGACCAGTAGTATCAAACACAATCTTGTGTTTTCCTTTTATTCTGGCGAGCCAGGCCTCCGGATCGGCGGCGTTTTTGAAAGCCGTTCCAGTTAAGGACATTGCTTTTACCGGATTCGGCAGTGTGGCTATGCCTACAGCCGCCGCACCGGCAGCGAGTTTTCCGAGAAAATTCCTTCTCGGGTTCCCATGTTTTTCGTTGGTGATTTCCATTTCAATTCAATTTGGTTGGACTGTAAGCTAAAATCCCTTTTGAATGAAATATTGTAAAAAAGTGACAAAAATCAGGATTTAAGCGCCGTCTCAAAGCCCAGGGGCTGGTGGAAATACCGGGTCGGAGCACATCCGGCAAAATGTTGGAATTCATTTATAAAATGACTTTGGTCGCAATACCCCAGACCATTCGTGAAATAGGGCCAGTACGGCTTTTGATTCTTTTCAAGGTATTTTATGGTCTCGTTAAAACGGACAATCCTCGTATACATTTTTGGATATAATCCGGTTTGCTCCAGGAAATACCGTTCCAGGGTTCTTCGCGTAATAAAAACTTCTCTTTCCAGTTGATTAACGGTAATGTTTCCTTTTGCTTCGTGGATAAGTCTTACTGCCATTTCCAGATTTTTGCAGTTACCCTGTTTCTCCAGCAGTTCCAGAAAAAAAACATCCAGCAATTTTATTTGCTTTTTAGCGTCCTGACATTCCCTTAATTGATGAATGAACGGGGAAATTTTAGTTCCCAATAAAGTAATCAGGTTGCATGTCCGGTTAATATATCGGTGGGCCGGCACTTCAAATAATTTGAACCAGCCCAGAGGTTTCAGATTTACAATCAGCCGGTTCATGCCATTGAACACCTTGATCCGCCAGGTGCGGTTATTCTGACCGATCAGTATATCTGAAGGGATATATTCCTGGTTATCCAGATCAAAAATTGTTTTTTCGAGACCCAGGTTGAATGAAAGTTGCTGGTTAACTTTTGGGAGAAAGCTATAATCCGTATAGGGGTTTTCCAATTCCGCCTTCACAAACAAATAATTGTCAATTACATTCCGGAGCAAATGATCGGGTCGGAATGACTGGGTAATAAACATAAAGTCATTTTAATTCGCAGGATGGTTTAAAAAGTAAATGAAAGTTAGGAAATTTCATTATCGGGCGCTTCTATGCTAAGGTAAATTTATCCGGGATGACGGACTTTTCCAGCGATAAATCTTTGTTTATGGATCAGCTTTTAAATAGATGAGATCGATATTCCGAGTCCTTCATCCCGGGTTTGGCTAAAAAAGTATCATACTATAGTGATTTAGGGCCAGCAAATCCGTGTTATTTGAGAGTATCTTTATTTACTCTATGATATCTTTCATCTAAATCCGGCTAAAATAGTAGAATAGAAAATTTGCCATGGCGGAGAGGATCAGTCTACAGAAGTGCCTGGTACAAAATTTCAACCGGATGCATGGCAATTTTTCCGGTTCCGTCTTTTATCTGATGACGGCAGCTGGTTCCGGGAGCGGCAATGATAACATCTTCTGCTTCTTGTCTTACGAATGGTAATAATACCAATTCAGCAATTTTCATAGAAAGGGAATAATGCTCTTTTTCAAAACCAAAGGACCCGGCCATTCCACAACAGCCTGAAGGGATGGTTTCCACTTCATAATTTTCAGGAAGCGAAAGCATTCTAACGGAAGCAGTGACAGAGGATAATGCCTTTTGCTGGCAATGGCCATGCAATTTGACAAGTCGTTTTTCTTTCGTGAAAATTGTCTTGTCTATTTTGCCGGCTGCGATTTCGCCCGCGATAAATTCGTCTATCAGGAACGTGTTTTTTGAAAGGGTTTTGGCCGCTTCGAGATTTTCATCATCTGCCAGATCAATGTATTCATCCCGGAATGCGAGGATAGCACTTGGTTCGATTCC
>PLEB01000174.1 GCA_003136915.1 Chitinophagaceae bacterium | reverse complement strand
GCTCTTGCCTGTCCCCAATCAGGATAAAGTGGCTTGGGTTGTTGCTTCTTGAATAATTCTATTGCTTTTTCGAAAATTGGTTTTGCAATGGCCTTCCCGCCGCCGTATGCTTCCGGCGTATTCAAAACACTTTCTCCCCTCAGGTAATATAGGCGTGGATTATCCGGATCCAGTTTAAGTCCGCTTTCGAGTGCAGCGGAAGCCTGCTGGCCATAGGTCTGCCAGCGCGTTTGCGGGTCCACCATCATTTCCTGTGTTGCCGCCATATTCCGCAGGGCATAGATCTCAGCATTTTTCTCCATGGCTTCAGCCTTATCACAAAGCGCGTTGATACGTGCTGAATTCGCGTCTTTGTCGAGTTTAGGATCATTCCAGCCGGCAGTGGAAAGAGAAAGTCCGGCCCAATAAAAAGGAAGCCACTGGGTTTTTTCGGCATCGCCGATCCGCTCAAAGTTGTTGGCCATTTCCTGGTAGTCTGCCGTTGTTTTTGCTGTTCCAAACAACGCCAGGTTTTTTTTCATAGCCTCCGTATAGCGATCGCTTTGCGCCAGGCAGCCGAGCCCGGCAATTAATAAAAGGGAAGTAAGAAGTGATTTCATATGATCATAATTAATAGTGACGTGTTAAAGATTATTATTGATGGCATCCTGGGTTCTGTCCACACCCCAGCTCAGAAAACAGCCGATGAAATAAAAGCGCTGGGCCGGAGGTGTAACAGCTTGTTTTTCCTGTCCGTTAAAAGAATAATTATATCCATACACTGCATTGTATCCAAGCACATTGCTCATGCTTGCAAAAAGCACTACAAAAGTTTTTGGATTTTTCTTTCCAATGCTTGGAACATATTCCGCGCTGAAATTTAGTGTGTTGTAATCCTTTGTATGACCGTTATCGCCTATATAATACTTGCCTAGATTATTGATGAGAAAATCGTAGTAGGGCCTTCCACTGGCATAGGTATAGGTGAGGTTAAAGCCTGTTTTCCAATCTGTGAAAAATCGTTTCATCACGAAAGAAGCTGTATTTTTCGCTGCAAAATCGGGGGTAATTTTTCCTGGATAATTCAGGTAGTCACGCTTGGTATCCAGGTAAGAATAACTGATCCAGTAATCAAAATTCTTGAAAGATTTCTTATCCCTCCAGAAAATATCAATCCCTTTGGCATCCGCGCTTCCATTATTATTATAGTTGAAGTAGAAGGGATTGATAGGAACCGTCTTAATCAAGTCCTTGTAACTTTTATAATAAGCTTCAATCCTGAAAATCTGATCCACGGTCATTTTTTGATAATTGATGATATAGTGGGTTGCCTGTGTGAACCCCAGATTTTTGGTATAAAAAAGTTCAGCATTATCTGCTTTTTGATAAAATACACCATAAGCAGCAGAAACCTGCGCATCCTTGCCTGTTTTGTATGCCAGGGATACGCGGGGGGCAAGATCAGATTTTCCAATGAGGGATGAATGTTCGTACCTCAGTCCGATTTTCGCCGCCAGTTCATTGGTTAAATAAATATCGCTTTCCGCAAAACCCGCAACCATATTATCTTGCAGCCTGCGTGCAGTATCCTGGAAAGTGAATGGATTATTATTGTACCAGTATTCACCACCGAACCTGAAGGCACTGAGTCCCCCCAGTTTTTTTTCAAATACCGCTTTGGTTTGAGCAAGATCCTGCCGGTTCTTAATAGTAAAATTTTTATTATTCATCCAGAAAATACTGTCCGGATAATAACGTGGTTGATTATTCCCATCCTGCACTTGCTGGTTGATATCATCCAGGTTTGTACTGTAACTGGCGCTCAGATTCATTTTCCATCCGTTATTTAAATACTCGCGCCAGCTGAGATTATTATACCAGTTGTGATTGCCCAGGTCAAAAGCATTTTTCAGATTGGAGCTATCCACATCCGGCCTTCTCAATCCGAGCTGATTATAAGCGAACGTAGTGTAATACTTAATCATGCCACCGTTTTTGGTTTTGATACGGAAATTGGCGTCCCCGGAATGAAACTGTGGCAGCCTGAAGTAATCAGGCGTTTGCTTCACCAGACCAAAGTAGATTGCCACATCTACATAGTCATAAGAAATGCCCCAGGAAGATTTTTTGTCTTTTGCCAACTGCTGGGTGCCGACACCGACAACTAACGGCGAAATGGAAGCATCCACCTCGGATTTTGCAGGCAGGTCAATCGATTCCAGCAGCACAACGGATGATAGGGCCTGTCCGTAAAGCGCCGAATAGCCACCCGTGCTGAACACCGTTCCTTTGAACAAAAAAGGGGAAAAACGGCCGCGAGTGGAAATATCGGGAATGCTGGTAAAATATGGAATGTTGACCAGGCTGCCATCTATGAACTGTTTGGTTTCCTCACCGGTGCCGCCGCGAACGAAAAGCCCTTCCTGTTCTCCAACCTGCTGAGCACCGGGTAATGTTTTTAATGCAGCCGTTATATCAGCATTGGATCCTGCTGTGGTGGCTACGTCCAGGGAACTCATCACCGCACCCCGTTTGGAATCGCCGGCTGAAAAAGAACCTGCGGAAATGGTTACGGCCGTCATTTCATTGGGTTCTTCCTTCAACTGCAGATCGAGATGCAAGGCGTTTCCGCCAAGCAAAATACTTTGCTCAAGGGGGCGGTATCCGATGGAGGTGATCGTAATCAGCCGGCTGCCGGTGTCCGATGCAGAAAAATGGAAATTTCCTGATGAGTCCGAAGTTGCTCCGTCAAAACTGTTTTTTATAGTAATGCTTGCACCAGGTATTGGATGACCTTTTGTATCTTTTATCAAGCCGGAGATTGGAGTTTGTGCAATGAGACCCTGAAATGCAAAAACACCCAGGCTAAGGAAAAACAATTTCTTAAACCGTTGACCTTTAATTTTTTGTATTTCAAATAATGAAAACATAAGGATCAATTTAAATCAAAAAACAGAGTTGGCCCGAATGCAGATACAAAAATAAAGTAGTTTATAATATAAACCAAATAATTATTTCCTGCCTGTTGTGGTGGTAATAGGTTAATAAATATCAGGCCCATGCTGAACAAGTCAGGCTACATTTGAGCCGTTAACAGAGTCTATCATTATAAGCGATTGCTATGAAATGGAGTTCCACGGACAATGAAAAACATACCATAGAACGCTTCGATCTGATGGAGGGTCTTTCCTGGGAAATGGTATTACGATACAATCCTGTTCAACATTCCGGAAGGCTGGAAAGGCACAATAACCATTTGCTGTTCTTTACAGAGCAGGCTGGTTTATGGGGTAACAAGTTCTTATTTGAAAATGAATATGGGGTCGAGATTGGCAAAATCTCATTTGACAATCAGCAAAACCTGGATGGTACTATTCTAATAGACAGGAAAAAAATGTCGTTCAAAATTCCCCTGAATAAAGCGGGAGATGTTTTCTTTGTTCCGAATAAGTTCCTGAGACAAGACTTTCATAGTACGATTGAAGTTGAAAATCCTTTGCCTGCTGCAGATAAAAAGGTAAGTGCGGGACAAGCGGAAAAATATGCCTGCATGATCCTTGGGCTGTTCTGGTGGCTCTTTCCTGAATCCATTCCGGAAGCAAACAAGTCTGGCGTTTCGCTTGCCTTGCATTAGTCCTCCCATTTCCATATTTCCACATTTACACATTTACACATTAGCACATTTTCT
>PLEB01000082.1 GCA_003136915.1 Chitinophagaceae bacterium | reverse complement strand
CAGCCATTCGGGCAGCCGGTCATCCTTATGATGGTTTGTTCATCACTCAATTGATATTTTTCCAACAGTGGTTCGATCCTGCTGATCAGGGACGGCAGGTAGCGCTGGGCCTCAGCCAGGGCGAGCCCGCAGGTTGGAAGGGCGACGCAGGCTATGGAATTCTTCCTGATGGGCGATGCTGCGTCGGTATGTTCAATGATCCGGTATTTCTCAAGGATTTTGTTTATGGCCGGCTTATCCTTCATCCTGATATCGGCCAGGATTAGGTTCTGGTTACAAGTGAAACGGAAGTTCGCTTTTCCGGTATGGGCTATTTCCAGCAGCGCCGTTTTCAGTGCCAGTTTTTCGTCATCGAGGATCCTGCCGCTTTCTATAAAAGGAGTATAATACCATAGCCCCTGGTGATTTTGCTGCCACCCGTAGTAATCTTTCCGGTCGGTAAATGAATAGGGCCGCACTTCTTCAAGCGAGAATCCTGTCCTCTTTTCCAGTTCCTGTTTATACCATTCAATGCCGTATTTGTCAACTGTATATTTCAGACGTGCGAGCTTGCGGTCGTTCCGGTTGCCGTAATCACGCTGAATGGTGGCCACTTCGTAGACGGTACTAAACAGTTTCTCGTCACCGGATATGACGGATACAAAACCGATGAGGGTCGCAAGTCTCGGGTAAGTGTCCGCATTGCCATGGGTAGTACCCATTCCGCCGCCGATGGCGATATTGAACCCTTTCAATTCATTATTTTCAATAATTGCGATTAGTGCAAGGTCATTGGCCAGCACATCTATATCGTTATTGGGAGGAATCGCCAGAGCGATTTTGAATTTGCGCGGCAGGTATCGGTCCTGATAGAGCGGATCTTCTTCCTGTATTTTATCCGTGAGTTTTTCTTCATCCAGCCAGATTTCATAATAAGCCCTGGTTTTGGGCAACATTAATTTACTTAGGCGGTCTGCGTAGCCGTGAACCTGCGCATGTATCTCAGACTGCAATGGATGTGCGGCACAGATCACGTTCCGGTTTACGTCGCCGCAGGCGGCTAACGAGTCGAGTTTAACCTTATTGAATGCTTGTATGGTAGGCTTGATCTTCGATTTGAGCAGACCATGCAATTGGAGTGTTTGCCGCGTGGTGATTTTAATGGTCCCGGTGGAATAATTTCCGGCAATATGATGCGTGGCTATCCATTGCTCCGGGGTCATGAATCCTCCCGGCAGGCGGAGGCGGATCATGAATGCGTACAGGCGTTCCAATTTCTTCTCCGCCCGTTCTTCCCGGCGGTCACGGTCATCCTGCTGGTACATGCCATGGAATTTCAGCAAAGCCGTGTCGTCATCGCTGATAGCACCGGTGACCTCATTTGCCAGACCTTCCCTGATCGTTCCACGCAAACTGTCGCTTGCCTGTTTTATTTTTTCCGTCGCAGACAAATTATTTTCGTTCATGGGGGAGAAATTAGAAAGTAAAAAGTAAAAATTAAAAAGTAAAAATTGGAGCGAAAGGGATTGAAGAGGTATTCATTTAAAAAGGTAAAGAGATCAGGCTCTTTTTTTTACTTTTTACTTTTTACTTTTTAATTTTAATAAACATCCTTCAAATATCTTCCCGATTCTTTCAGCTGATTGAAGTAAGCCTCAGCGTCTTCGTTTTTTCCTGCGGTGCGGATAACCTCCAGAATTGTCTTTTCAACATCTTCACTCATTCTTTTCGCACCGCAGATATATACGGTGGCGCCGGATTGCAGCCAGCTATAGAACTCATCTCCGTGTTTTCTTATCTTATCCTGCACATAAACTTTTTCTGACTGGTCGCGTGAGAAAGCCAGGTCTACCTTATGCAATATCCCGTTCTCGATCCATTCCTGGATCTCTGTCTGATAGAGAAAATCCGTTGTAAAATGCTGGTCCCCGAAAAACAGCCAGTTGCGGCCAGCCGCGCTAACCGCATCGCGCTCGGCCAGGAATGCGCGGAAAGGAGCAATGCCGGTTCCGGGTCCGATCATGATTACATCTTTGTCTTCGTCAGGGAGCCTGAACTGATCGTTATGGTGAACATAGAAATCTATTGTGTCTCCGGGTTTCAGTGCACAGAGATGATCGGAACACAATCCGAATTTCTGTTCTTCAGCAATTGAAAAAGTATCCCGCCCCACCGTCAGATGAACTTCCCCGTCGAATTTTTCCAGGGAAGATGCAATAGAATACAATCTGGGGGTTGTAGGCTCCAGTTGCTGGATAAAGCTTTCAAATTGGGCCGCATCTTTTACCGGGTATTGGGTAAGTAATTCCAACAAACCGGTTTTGCATGGTTTAATTTCCATTTGAATGTGCGTGGCGTATTTCGAAACTACTCTTTCAGGCAGGTAGACAATATTCAGTTTTCTATGCAGGAGTTCATAGGCTGAGCAGGTTTCATCCCGGTGAACAAATGCTATTTCGGGATCAATGCCGGTGTGCTCAATGATGGCCTGAACGAGGTGTTTCGGATTATGCGGAACGATCCCGATGGAATCGCCGGATTTATATTCGATTTCATCGGCAGCAATCTCTATGTGATGCGTCTGCTTTGCGGAACCCCGGTCGTTGAGATTGATATTCGTGAGAATTTTCCCCTGGAAAATCTTTTTGCCTGAGGATTTTCTTGAAGGTTTTAGCAGGGGAGCGCTTACCGCATGCGAGCCATTGATCTTTTGCAGAACGCCATTGAACCAGTTCTGGGCATCATTTTCAAAATCCAAATCGCAGCGCTGAATCTCAATAATGCGTTCAGCACCGAGATGGTCGAGTTGATTGTCTACGTCTTCCCCTGCTTTGCAGAACAAAGGGTAGGAGGTGTCACCGAGTGCCAACACCCCGTATTTCAATTTGGGAAGTTTAAAACCGTTCTGATGGATATGGTCATAGAATTTCTTAGCAGAGGAGGGTGGCTCGCCTTCTCCCTGGGTACTGATGACCGTTAGGAAATATTCTTCTTTGGGCAGATCAGTAAGCCTGTATTGATCCAGGCTTACTACTTTAGTCTGAATTCCTTCCTGTTTTGCCCTGGCAGCAAATACGCTGGCGACTTTTTTGGAATTACCGGATTCAGTACCATAGGCGATTGTTATCTTTTTGCCGTTGGCAACGGGTTTTGCAATTGTAGACGCATCGTCTCCCATTTTAGACAAAACACCTTCCAGGAAACCTTTCATCCAGATCAATTCCTCTTTGTTCAAGGAAGCGATCAATTCCTGTAGTTGCTTATATTTTTCTGAAGGTATCATGCTCTTTCCTCCCGTTCCTTTGTTTTTTTGATAGGTTTGAAATAGAGTTCGTTCGATTCACTATTAGAATTCCAACGAAATTCTTCATGCAGTGCCGCTACTTTCCCAACGATGATGATGGTGGGTGAAATAAAACTGCGTTTCTGAATCCGGCCCGTAAATTCTTTCAGGGAATAACAGGAAACGGTTTGCATAGGTGTCGTGGCCTGTTCAATCACTGCCATATGCCGGTCGGTTTCTGCTCCGTAGCGGATAAGATTATCGGCAAGCTCATCTGAATTGTCGCCAGACATATAAAAAACCAGTGTATCTTCTGTTTTTGCCAGCTCTTTCCAGTAGTCCAATTTAATAAGACCGGGTTGATGCAGGGTAAGAAACCTCACCGAATTTGCGTGGTTCCTTGCAGTAAGAGGGATTCCGGCATAGGCAGCTGCACCGCAGGCTGCTGTGATGCCCGGAATAATTTCATAAGGGATATTGAATTTATTCAATGCCTGTAATTCGTCAAGAAGGTTTGAAAAAATGGAAACATCACCGCCTTTAAGACGGAGCACTTTCTTTCCCTGCAAAGCATATTCAACCAGTAATTCATTGATGATATGCTGCGGGGTGGAACTTTCTTTAAAGCGTTGCTTGCCTGCATGCAATATCAGGGCAGTTTTGTTTGCATACTTCTCGAGGATCTCATCACTGACGAGGCGGTCTGTAATGATCACTTCGGCTTCACGCAAACACCGCAAGGTTTTTAGCGTAATCAATTCCGGATCTCCAGGTCCTGCCCCGGCAATGATCAGTTTTTGTAGGTTCTTGTTTTGACTCATCCTGATGAATTAAAAATTCTAATATTTATTCCTGTATCATGCAGGCTCCCACGGTTACATTACTGGTTTCATCAATAAGTATAAGGCCACCGTTTGCACGCAGGTCCTTATACAGGTCATAAGCCAGAGGAGAAGCCGTTTTTATTTTTGCCCGAACAATATCATTGAGGTCAGCTTTTTCGACGCCAGCCTGTTTTTCCAATGAGTTTACATCCAGCCTGAATTCAATTTCCTTCACCACGGATTTAACCCGCCTGCTATTATGCTGAATCAGGTATCTGTTTCCTGCCCACAACGGTTTAGTATCCATCCAGCAGAGCAACACTTCCAGTTCCTGGCCCAGCAGGGGCGGATGATCCTTTTTTACCAATACGTCGCCACGGCTAATGTCAATATCATCTGCAAGATGGAGGATCACACTTTGTCCGGCAATGGCCTCTTCTACGTCCTGCTGGTTTCTTTCTATGCGTGTCAGCCTGCTGCTGATTCCTGCAGGAAGAATAATGATTTCATCTCCAATCCGGTAAATGCCGCTGATAATCTTACCCGCGTAACCGCGGTAGTCGTGCAGTTCTTCGTTCTGTGGCCGGATTACGTATTGCACAAACATCCGTGCGTGTGTAAGATTGATATCGGAAGTAATGGATGTTGTTTCAAGAATATGCAGGAGGGAAGGACCATCGTACCAGGAAGTATTCAACGAAACGTCCACGATATTGTCACCGTTGAGTGCGCTGATAGGCAAATACTGAACGTTTTTTAGTCCAAGCGAACGCGCAAAGGACGCGTATTCGATCACGATATTGTTGTAGACGTCCTGGGAGAATTCTACCAGGTCCATTTTATTAATGGCCACAATCACGTGGGGCATGTTCAACAAAGATGCTATGATCGAGTGCCTGCGGGTTTGTTCCACAATACCGTTGCGCGCATCTACCAGAATGATCATCAGTTGTGCGTTAGAGGCTCCGGTGACCATGTTCCGGGTATATTGTGTATGTCCGGGGGCATCTGCAATAATGAATTTTCGTTTGGGCGTGGAAAAATACTTATACGCCACATCAATCGTGATACCCTGTTCCCTTTCCGCGCGGAGTCCGTCCGTTAACAGGGCCAGATCAATAGCGCCTTCCTCTTTATTCTTGCTCTGCTTTTCCAACGCCTCCATCTGATCGGTTAGAATGCTTTTGCTATCGTAAAGCAATCGTCCGATGAGCGTACTCTTGCCATCGTCCACACTACCTGCTGTTATAAATCGTAAAAGATCCATGATTTAAATCCGGGTTTAAAAATATCCGTTCTTTTTTCTGTCTTCCATTGCCGCTTCAGACAGTTTGTCGTCAATTCTCGTTTCACCACGTTCGCTGGTTCGGGTGGAAATAATTTCGTTTATGATATCATTTACGGTTGCAGCGCCTGATTCAACGGCGGCTGTACAAGTCATGTCTCCCACGGTTCGATACCGGACTTTTTTGTTCATCACTTTATCGCTTTCATCCAGCGTGATAAAAGAAGAAACGGCTACGAGTTGTCCTTCATGTTCTATTACCTCACGCTGATGGGAGAAATAAATCGAGGGCAGGCTGATATTTTCACGGCGGATATAATTCCAGATATCGAGCTCGGTCCAGTTACTGATCGGAAATACCCGAACGTTCTCGCCTTTCTGGATCTTGCCATTATAAATATTCCAGAGTTCGGGTCTTTGCCTTTTGGGATCCCATTGTCCGAATTCATCGCGCACAGAAAAAATCCTTTCTTTGGCCCGCGCTTTTTCTTCGTCACGCCTGGCCCCTCCGATACAGGCATCGAATCCAAACTCTTCAATGGTATCCAGCAGGGTATAGGTCTGCAGCGCATTGCGGCTGGCAAACTTCCCTTTGGGTTCGGCCAGGGATTTGGATTTAATCGTGTCTTCTACTTTTCTCACGATCAGTTTCTCTCCAATGTCATGGACGAGTTTATCGCGGTAAACCAGCGCTTCGGAAAAATTATGGCCGGTGTCAATATGTACCAGAGGAAATGGAAACTTACCCGGGCGAAAAGCTTTGAGCGCAAGGTGAACCATGGTTATGGAATCCTTGCCTCCGCTGAATAATAGCGCAGGCTTCTCAAATTGTCCGGCCACTTCACGTAAGATGTGAATGGACTCGGACTCTAACTCATCTAAATAATCAATCATCTTATCAATGTGTAAATGTGCAAATGTGAAAATGTGTAGATGAAAGGCAGCCCCGGATCATTAGCACATTTACACATTTTCAAATTAATTCCTATGCAACCCACACTCTTTCTTCCCCGCTTCTTCCCACCACCACCTTCCGGCACGAAAATCCTCACCCGGGCGAATGGCCCGCGTACACGGAGCGCAGCCAATGCTGACAAATCCCCGGTTGTGTAAAATATTATAGGGAACATCGTGATCCAGGATATATTTCTTTACCGCTTCCTGGGTCCAGTTAAGCAAAGGGTTGTATTTGGTTACTTTGTTTGCTTCATCCCATTCCAGCAGACCAAGCTGGCTCCTGATGCCGGAATGTTCAGCCCTGATTCCGGTGATCCATACTTTTTGTCCGGCCAGAGCGCGCTTCAATGGCTCCACTTTCCGGATAAAACAACATTGTTTGCGATTCTCTACCGACTCATAAAAAGCGTTTGGACCCTTCTCCTTAACAAAGGGCTCGAGCAATTGATAGTCCGGGGTATAAGCCTTGATGGGGACCCTATATTTTTCCAGGCTGGCTGACCATACAGAATAAGTTTCGCTGAATAGCCTGCCTGTGTCCAGTGTAAATACAGAAATGGGCAGGTTTTCAGCGGCAATATGTTCAAGGATTACCTGGTCCTCCAGACTAAAACTGGTTGAGAAGCTGACCTGGCCTGGATAAATTTCAGAAAGAAGCCGCAAGACCCCGGAAATGGAAAGTCTACTGATCTTGTCGGTTAAGTTAGATGTTGTTATTTCTGTTGCTGTATCCATGAATCAAGTACCTGTTTATAAAGGGAAAAGAAGGGAGGCCGGGTTATGTTGATTATCAACAACAACCCTTGTTGCAACAACAACAGGAATGTCTGGATATAGCAAAACGATACATAATGGTCAGTCTACAAATTAGATGGACAAAGATAAGGAACAGGATTCAATAAAAAAAATAAGAAGGATTTGCTTTATTTTGGGCCGGGTTTGATCAAAATCCGATTCTTTTATGACGAGTATGGATTCGAAAACCTGCCGCTGGTTTCTTATGGGGTTCGGGTTGGTAAACTCCGTAACCTTTACGTTCATATTGATGTCAATCACCTTTATTTGTGGGTTTACATTGGCATTCTGGCATTTTCTACTGGCAATTCTTTGCGCCCTGGCAAGCAATTATGCTGCTTCCCGATACATTTTGAAATCGGGATATATTCCGGTTTTTCTCTCCAGTACCTGGATCATTTTAGTGGTTATCATCCTGTCAATTCTGATTGCGGGACAATTTTATGATATTTCTCCTGATGGACAGATGTATCACCTGGATTCGGCATTTCATCTAAAGGCCGGTTGGAATCCCTTTGTCAGTGAATTGCCAGCACAGGTCAACCAAGCCCTCTGGCTAAATCATTATGGCAAAGGAGTCGAAGCCCCCGAGGCTGCAGTTTATGCACTTACCAACAGGATTGAAACCACTAAATCGACGAATTTCATTTTGCTTGCAGCCTCGTTTTGCCTTTGCATGTCTTTTCTGCAGCGCATCAACTATTTTTCTCTACAGAAAAATCTGTTATTCAGTTTTCTCGTTTCCTGTAATCCGGTGACCATTTACCAATTGCTGAATACCTATGTTGACGGACAACTGGCATCCTATCTTTTATGTTTTGTTGTGGCTGCCAGCCTGCTTTACCTGGATGCGGACAGGCTATATCTGATATTACTGGCTACGTTATTGATGGTTGTTCTGAATATTAAATTTTCCGCCATTATTTTTGCTGCTGTTTTTTGCGCGGGATTGTTATTGGCGCTCATGTTGAGCAGGCAAATGAAATCTTTCTGGAAAGTTCTGGTCGTCTGCGTAGTGGCCGCAGGCATTGGCATTGGCGTTCTTGGCTATTTCCCTTATGTAATCAATACGGTAAAGTATCACGATCCGCTATACCCGGGTTTGCCCATGCTGGAATCTGAAGCGGCCAAAGTAGCACCTGGCAGCTTTGCCCGGATGAACCGATTCTCAAAATTTTTCGTTTCATTTTTTTCACACACGAATGACCTGCATATTTACAGGGAGAAAAATCCGGAAATTCCTCCCAAGATTCCTTTCACATTCAATGAAACCGACTTGTATAATGCGTTCAAGCCCGCTGTTGCGATCATGGCCGGATTCGGACCTTTTTTCAGCGGGATCAGCATAGCGGCGTTCTTCTTTTTTGTTGTGTCGGTCTGGCGACGGCCGGATCGAAAAATCTTATTGCCCTTATTGGTTTTGCTGGGAACGCTTACCTGTTCCGTATTCATTCTGTCCGAGGCCTGGTGGGCGAGGTATGCACCACAACTCTGGTTAGTGCCGGTGATTGCGTTGATAGCATCCGAGTATTTTCAACCGCAGGCCGAAAGAAAACTCAGGCATCTTTTGTATTTAATAGTGGGTATTAATTTGTCATTCGGATTTGCCAGTTTTCCTTTTGTTTATTATAAAACTGCAGAGATAAAGTATGAACTTGCCCGCCTCAAAGCCAGCGGGAAAACCATTCCTGTACAGTTTACATATTATACTTCCAACCGTATCCGTTTTACGGAACATCATATTCCCTTCCGTGAAGAAAATATTCCGGAAGATAAAGCGGTGTATATGGTAAGTTCTTCTTCCAAATACATTCCACCGGATTCAATGCCCGATCTGGCAAAGCCATGGGTGCTAAAAATCGGGGAGCAGATGGAACATCGCATTCATCCGTAGACGCTGTTGACTTTCAGAATTCCCTATATTTACTTCATGAAGATCGCCATCATTAACGGACCTAATCTCAACCTGCTGGGAACGCGGGAGCCTGGTATTTACGGAAGGCAAACCTTTGAGGATTTTCTAAAATCACTGAAGGAAAAATATACAGATGTGCAGATTGATTATTTCCAGAGCAACGTGGAAGGGGAACTGGTGAACGAACTACAAAGAACAGGTTTCAGTTACGATGGTATTTTACTCAATGCGGCTGCGTATACGCATACATCCATAGCACTCGGAGATGCCATTGCCGCTATCAAAACGCCGGTAGTAGAGGTGCACATCAGCAATATTTCCGCCCGCGAGGAATTCAGGAAGAATTCTTATATTTCTGCCAAATGCATTGGCAGCATATCAGGACTTGGGTTGAAGGGATACGAGTTGGGCCTCCTGTATTTTCTATAAAAAAATCCGCATCATCAAGGCCACACCATTATCCTGCTTCGGATCCTCGGTCTTCTTAATGATATGAAGTCCGTTGGATGTCCAGACAAAAAAAACCTCTCCTTTTTTTCTTCTCTCCACCTCATGTTCAATAGTAGGTACCAGGGTACCCTTTGCAACCCAGCCGAGGTCCCCTTTTGTGGCTGATTCCCCTCCCATGGAGTAGGTCTGCGCCAGGTGACCGAAATCATCCTGCTTATTGTTTATCCTGGTCAAAATGGATTTTCCGATTGAATCAGCGACCCGGTACCGGAAAACCGATGTATCTATGTATATCTGGGATACCCGGTAAAAAGTATTCGGCAGTTTAGCCAATATCTGCACCAGGAAGCGGATACCATGTATATTATAGGGCCCATATACCTTTTTGATCTCGCCTTTATAGGCAAGACTGTCGGCCAGGCTGTTGAAATGAGAAGTTCGGGTAACCATAACGGTATCCAGCCTGAATTTCTTTTTTAGAATTTCCTTAACGTAGAGCGGGGAATTGGGGGATTTCTCTAATTCGGCTTTCATCCTGGAAATGGTCATTTGCTGCGAAAATCCCGATAATGAACTGAAAATCAATATCAAAAAACAATTGCATTTGAACATGGATTGCGGTTAAGTTTGCAAATATAATCAGCTTGTTCTATCGGAACCCTGCAACAATTGGTTATACCGGATCGTTTTCATGAAGCATCATATTTTGTCATTATGCGACTGATATTCGGCTGTTTACTGTTCATCTCCATGCAGGGCTTTTCGCAGGCTGGTTCCTTCGTCATCGGCGTGAAGGGAGACACGCTCAATAAGGTTGATTCAAAAGGATTAAAGCAAGGAAAATGGATCAATCACGTGGATGAGCTCCGGGGGGAACCAGGGTATGAGGAAGAGGGTTTATTCAAAAATGACAAGAGAGAAGGTCCATGGCGGATATATGATCTGCAGGGTGACCTTAGAGGACTCGAGTTTTACCGATGGGGAAATAAAGACGGGACCTGTCAATATTTTAATTCTGCGGGTGCCCTTGTCCGTGAAGAAGGATGGCGTGCCATGAATCCTGAAAAATTATATGATACGCTGGTGATAGAAGATATTGATCACCTGAATGAATACCGCACCGTGATTGTGAAGAATGAAGGAGTGGCTATCCGCCACGGCGTGTGGAAATTTTACGATCCTTCCAGCGGCATGATTGACCGGACACAAACCTATACGATGGGTAAACTCGAATCGCCCACTGCACCTGCAACGCAGGATTCTTCCAAAATAGCCCAGGGGAAACTGGTTAAACCAAAAGAAGTGCAGGATTTTGAGAAGAAAAATGCCGGCAAGAAAAAGATAAAACTCAGGGACGGTGAAACGGATTAGCCCTTGGTTTTTGTCCGCGGTATGGTCCGGACAAGCACTTTGTCAATACGCTGGGCATCCATATCGACTATCTCAAACTTGAAATCCTTCCATTCTATCCGCTCTCCGGTTCGCGGGATATGTTCCAGTTGATGCAGAATGAATCCTGCCAGCGTATCAAATTCATGTTCACCTTCATTCATCCATTCTGTTTTATCGAAATGAACCAGAAAATCATAAAATGGAATCTGTCCGTCCACGAGGAATGATCCATCTTCTCTTTTTACAATTTCATAATCAACCATGTCGGGCTGTGGAATATCTCCCACGATGGCTTCGAGGATATCATTCAGGGTAATCATACCCAGGAGGCTTCCATATTCATCCACGATAAAGCAGCTATGGATTTTGGATTGCTTAAATTTCTCAAGCACCTGATAAGCTTTGTTGTTTTCAGGAATGAAAAGGGCAGGTTTTATCAGGTCCTTGAACATAGCTGAATCATCGGCGATATACAGGTCTTTGATAGATACCATTCCCTTTATATTATCAATCTGACCGTCGCAAACCGGATACACGGAATGTG
>PLEB01000325.1 GCA_003136915.1 Chitinophagaceae bacterium | reverse complement strand
AAGACAAGGTGGAAGGAACTGCTGGCAAGGCCATTAAAAAGTATGGCATCACTGGAACCCGTGGTGAAAAAGATCATGGAAGAAGTAAAGCGCGATGGGGATACCGCAGTAAACAAATATGCCCTGGAATTCGATAAGGTGAATCTCGCCCACCGACTGGTGAATGAAGCGGAATGGAAAGCAGCTGAAACGGAACTTAGCGATTCTCTAAAAGCCGCCATTTGCATGGCGAAGAAAAATATTGAGTTGTTTCACAGTAAACAAATCATCCTTGAAGAAGTGGTCGAGACCATGCCTGGTATCCGGTGCTGGAGAAGGTCTACAGCTATAGAGAAAGTCGGCTTATATATCCCGGGAGGCTCGGCACCTCTTTTTTCCACCGTTCTCATGCTGGCTGTGCCGGCCATGATTGCCGGCTGCCGGGAAATCATTTTGTGCTCGCCTCCGGAAAAGAATGGAAAACTACATCCGGCAATCCTTTATGCCGCATCGGTCGCCGGTGTCCGGAATATCCACAAGATAGGTGGCGTGCAGGCCATAGCAGCTATGGCCTACGGAACAGAAACCGTAACCTGCGTGGATAAAATATTCGGACCTGGTAACCAATATGTAACCTGCGCAAAATTATTGTTGCAGCAGGAAGCTGTTGCGATTGACATGCCGGCCGGTCCGAGCGAACTCGCCATATTTGCTGATGAAACAGCTTTCCCGGCCTTTCTTGCTGCAGATCTTTTATCGCAATGCGAACATGGGCCCGACAGCCAGGTAATCCTGGTAACCTGCAGCAAAAAAATAGCAGAAGATGTTTTGCGGGAATTAAACATACAGATAATGAATCTTCCAAGAAAGGACATTGCAATGGAAGCCATCCAAAACAGCAAGGCTATTGTTCTCCGGAATACGGATGAATCCATGGCTTTATTAAATGCATACGCGCCCGAACATTTGATCCTGGCTTGCATGCAGGCTGAACAAATGGCCTCAAAAGTGCTTCATGCAGGTTCTGTTTTTATAGGAAATTTTGCACCTGAAACAGCAGGGGACTATGCCAGCGGCACCAATCATACCTTGCCGACGAACGGTTATGCGAAAGCATATAGCGGTATCAGCGTGGATAGTTTTATGAAGAAAATTAGCTTTCAGCAAATCTCTGAAACGGGACTTTCCGGTATCGCGCAAACACTTATAGAAATGGCCAATGCGGAAGGGCTTCGTGCGCATGCAGCAGCCGTGGAAATCAGACTTCAACAAATGGATAATAATGCCCATGCCTGACATCAATCTCCTGTTGAGGGACAATATTAAAAAACTGGTGCCCTATGCTTCGGCCCGGGATGAGTTCAGCGGAACCGCCAGTATTTTCCTGGACGCGAATGAGAACAGTCTCGGATCCCCGATACCAGGTCAATATAACCGCTATCCAGATCCTCACCAGTTGAAAATAAAAGAATTGCTGAGTGGCATCAAGGGCGTTCCCGTCGAAAATATTTTTCTCGGAAACGGAAGCGATGAATGCATTGACCTTTTATTCAGGGCATTTTGTAATCCTGGAAAAGACAATATGATCATTAACCCGCCAACATACGGCATGTACGAAGTGAGCGCGCATGTTAACGATGTGGAAGTGCGGAAGGCTATGCTCACGGAAGACTTTCAGCTTAACCTGGAGAACATCGAATCCCTGGTGGATGAACAAACGAAGATCATATGGATCTGTTCTCCTAATAACCCGACAGGGAATGCATTCCCTCATCAGCAAATCGAAATGGTCCTTAATAATTTTGACGGACTGGTGGTCATTGACGAAGCTTATATTAATTTTTCCAGGCAACAAAGCTTTATTAAGGAACTGACCGAATACCCAAATCTGGTAATTTTGCAAACCCTTAGCAAGGCCTGGGGGCTTGCCGGCCTCCGCGTGGGAATGGCTTTTGCAAGCGAGGCGATAGTTCATATACTGAATAAGATCAAGCCCCCTTATAATATAGGCCAGGCTGCCCAGGAGCTGGTGATCAGGGCACTATCTCAGACCAGTCAGGTTAATGAAATGATCCGGGAGATCGTGTCCATGAGATCTTCCCTGGAATTGGAGATCCGGAAGTTCCCTGCCGTAAAAAAAGTATACCCGAGTGATGCCAATTTTTTGCTGGTTAAAATTGACCACGCACGGAAGGTATATGAAGTTCTCTTGAATCAGGGAATAGTGGTCCGGGACCGGAGCAATGCCGAACTTTGTAAGGATTGCCTGCGGATCACGGTGGGGAAGAAGGAAGAAAATGAAAAGTTACTTCAGGCTTTAGGAGCTCTGGAATAATCCGAATTGCATAATTTTACTCATTATACTTAAAATCAGGTTTATATGAAACAAATCAGAAATAAAATATGCTGCATGATCCTTCTGATCGCGGCTTCATGCAATGGAAAACCCGGCGAAACAAATAACATGGATTCTGCAGCGGCACCAGCAAATGATACGCTGGCCATATCAAAGCCGGAACTTCCTTCTCCGGATGTTACTATAACCATGCCGGCCGGATTCAACGCAACAATATTTGCCGGCGGCCTTGGCAAGGCCCGTCATATTGCCGTAACATCCAGCGGATACGTTTATGTGAAACTTGCGTCAAAGAAAAATGGGAAAGCAATTGTTCAGCTGAAAGATAATAATGGCGATGGAGTGGCCGATCAGGAAGCTGAATTCGGCGATTTTGAGGGAACCGGAATAGCGGTCAAGAACGGATATTTATATGCTTCTTCTGATGAAGAGGTATTCAGGTATAAACTGAACAGCGATGGCACGGTAAGCAATCCAAAAAGCCCGGAAAAAATAGTAACCGGTCTCATCGCACGTAATGAGCATGAGCCCAAAGCAATCCGCCTGGATAATGATGGCAATATATATGTCAACATCGGCGCCTTTTCAAATTCCTGCCAGATAGAAGACAGGCAAACAGGCTCGATGGGAATTAAGCCATGTCCCGTATTGGATTCCGCAGCAGGCATCTGGCAGTTCAAGGCAGACAAACTCAACCAGACCTATGGAGATGGCTTACGATATGCTACCGGTTTAAGAAATGTGGTGGGTCTGGATTGGAATACCGCAACCAATACTTTATTTGTAATGCAACATGGAAGGGATCAATTGGGATCTATATTTCCTAAATTATATACGACAAAGCAAAATGCGGAACTCCCCGCGGAATGTCTTTATGAGTTGCACAAGGGAGATAATGCGGGCTGGCCATATATTTATTATGACGGGTTCCAGAATAAAAAAATTCTGGCTCCGGAATACGGAGGCGATGGCAAGAAAACAGGAGGAAACGATGCGATAAATCCGCTGGTAGCCTTTCCGGCTCATATTGCACCTGACGGATTGCTATTTTACACAGGAAGCCAGTTTCCTGAAAAATATAAAAACGGTGCCTTTGTCGCTTTTCATGGATCCTGGAACCGCGCTCCCGAACCACAGGAAGGATTCTTTGTTGCATTTGTTCCCTTCAAGAATGGCAAGCCTTCAGGTAAATGGGAAATATTTGCCAATGGATTTGGCGGAACACCGGATCAGGTGGCATCCGGCCGGACGGTACACCGTCCCTGCGGATTGGCGGAAGGGCCTGACGGATCAATTTATGTAACGGATGATTCCAAAGGAACCGTCTGGAAAATAACCTATAAAGCACCATGATCAGTAATCAAAGACAACTGCTTATTCTTTTTTTCGTTGGCGCTTTAATAAATCCTGCCCTATTGCTGGCACAGGCAAACCATTGTGTTGCGCAGAAATCTCCTTTGAAAATGTCTATGGAAGCAGGACAGACAGTATATGCCGGCCTCTGCCTCTCCTGTCACCATGCAGACGGAGCCGGCTCATCCAATCTGAATCCATCACTCATCAAAACCAAGGGCATTTTAGGAAATAAACGGGACCTGATTGAATGTGTGATTAAAGGAAATTATCAACATACAGAAACCGACGGTCAAAAATTTCAAAATACGATGCCTCCACATCCGGAATTGACGGATGATGAAATCGCCAATGTACTCACTTATGTAAGAAAGAGTTTTGGAAATAAAGCTTCTGCCGTTAAAGCATCCGAAGTTAAAACAGTGAGGGCCGAGATAAAAATGTGAAAATGAAAATGTGAAAATATGAAAATGAAATAGCTGATTTAAAAATTTCCACATTTCCACATTTCTCTTCTCCCTCTAATTCCAGCAAATGAAAAGGATCTTATTTATTGACAGGGATGGAACGCTGATCAAAGAAGCACCTCCGACCTATCAGGTTGATGATTTCACCAAGCTTGAATTTTATCCTGGAATGTTTGAATTCATGGGCAGGATTGCCCGTGAAATGGAATATGAATTGGTGATGGTGACGAACCAGGACGGTTTGGGTACTCCGGATTTTCCCGACAAATCTTTCTGGCCCATTCAAAACCTGGTCATGAAAAGCCTGGAGAATGAAGGCATTCATTTCAGTGGAATTCATATTGATAAATCCTTTCCTGAAGAACATTCACCTAACCGCAAACCGGGAATTGGCATGCTCACGGGCTATCTGAACAATAAGGAATACGATATTCCGGGATCCTACGTGATCGGAGACCGAATCACGGATGTTCAGCTTGCCAGGAACCTGGGTTGTGCGGCCATCTGGATAAAACACGATGCTGCGCTGGGAGGAAAAGAGATCAGCGATTCTATAAGCGACCTGCAAAAACAAGTTGCGCTCGAAACCACGAATTGGGAAGAAATTTATCTTTATCTCAAGTCCGGACTGCGGCATGTTGTTCACGAACGAAATACCCATGAAACCAGGATACGCATCGAATTAAATGCAGATGGACAAGGGAGGTCGGATATTCATACCGGTCTTGGTTTTTTCGATCATATGCTGGAACAGCTGGCGCGTCATGGAAAACTGGACCTGAGCATTCAGGTAAAAGGAGATCTTCAAATTGATGAGCACCACAGTATCGAAGATACCGGGATTGCGCTGGGAGAGGCCTTCGCCATGGCACTGGCCGACAAGCGGGGAATGGAACGTTACGGGTTTGCGCTGCCCATGGATGATGCCGAAGCCCGGGTTTTGCTTGATTTCGGTGGGAGGACCTGGATCGTGTGGAACGCTTCTTTCCAAAGAGAAAAACTGGGCGATATGCCTACGGAAATGTTCTTTCATTTCTTTAAATCTTTCTCTGATGCCGCACGTTGCAACCTGAATATTGAATGCCACGGAGAGAATGAGCATCATAAAATTGAAGCCATTTTCAAAGCATTTGCTAAAGCAATCAGGATGGCCATAAAGCGGGATCCGCTGAGCAATTATTTACCAACGACAAAGGGAGTAGTGTGAAACCTGATTTGGAAATTTGAAAATTACCGCGGATATTTGCAAAGCATGATAAATAAGCTGATCAATAATACATGGTGGTGGCATACAAACTCCGATCGGGGCGCGTAATGCGATAGCTATGTTATAAACATATCAGGCCCCGGTTTTACCCGGGGCTTTTTTTATGTCCGGCGGAAGCGGGCAGGGACAAAATATCGTTAAGAAGGCTTTATGAAAAAGATCCAGTTAAAGACCAGTTACAAAAAAATACTTTCCGACGTTTATACGCCGGTGGGTATTTATCTCCGGCTGCGCGACAGGTTTCGCGATACGGTGCTGCTGGAAAGCACAGATTATCACGCTGCAGAAAACAGTTATTCCTTCATCTGCATCCATGCGATCGGAGGAATTGAGATTTCTGATAACCATCGGATGGAATTTAAATACCCGGGAAGACCGACCGAAAAGATCAACCTGGGATCCGCCGAAGTTTCGGGCATGTTATGGGACTATATGCAGCGTTTCGATATTGAAACCGCAAAGGAAAAGCCGGTAAAAACGGCACAAGGCCTTTTTGGATATACCTGTTTCGATGCTGTGAGATTTTTTGACAGGATCAACCTGCCCGAATCAGAGGATGCGCCTGTTATTCCGCTGATGCGCTACCGCCTCTATCAATACGTCATCGCCATCAATCATTTTAAAGACGAATTGTATTTGTGTGAAAATCAGGTGCCAGACGCCGAAAGCGAATTGCAGTTGGTGGAATCACTGATCCGTTCCAAAGACGTACCTGTTTATCCATTCCGCGCGATCGGAGAGGAAAGAACAAATCTCACGGACAAGGAATATATGGATATGGTTGAAAAAGGAATTAAGAGCTGCCTTCGCGGAGATGTATTTCAGATCGTGCTCAGCCGCAGGTTTCAGCTGTCTTTTATTGGTGATGAATTCAATGTATACCGGGCTCTCCGGAACGTAAATCCAAGCCCTTATTTATTTTATTTTGATTATGGGGATTACCGGCTCATGGGCTCATCCCCCGAATCGCAGGTGCTGATCAAAGACGGAAAAGCCGTGATGCATCCCATTGCCGGAACTTGCCGGAGAACAGGAAACGACGAAGTGGATAAGGAAATGGCCGACGCCCTGGTAAAAGACGCCAAGGAAAATGCGGAACATGTTATGCTGGTGGATCTTGCCCGGAACGACCTCAGCAGGAAATGCGATGAAGTTTCGGTTACACATTTCCGTGAGGTTCAGTATTATTCTCATGTAATCCATTTGGTTAGCGAAGTAAAAGGGAAGCTGGGGAAAAACAGCAATCCCTTTGAACTGCTGGCGGCTACTTTCCCTGCAGGAACCCTGAGTGGTGCGCCCAAGATCCGGGCAATGGAACTGATTGCAGGTTATGAGCCCACACCGAGAAGTTATTACGGAGGCTGTATCGGTTTCATCGGATTTGACGGAGAATGCACCCAGGCGATCATGATCCGTAGCCTGTTGAGCAGAGGTAACACGCTGACTTACCAGGCAGGCGCAGGTGTTGTTGCGGCCAGCAAGCCCGCAAACGAACTAGAGGAAGTGAATCATAAACTTGGAGCATTAAAAAGGGCCATCCAGCTGGCTGAGACCCTTTAGGCATAATTATTATGGCAGGCAGGTCCTGCGGACCATAAAAAAGAACGGATGAAAATACTGGTTTTCGATAATTACGATTCTTTTACTTACAACCTGGTTCACCTGGTTGAAAAGATTACCGCAGAAAAAGTGGATGTATACCGGAATGACCAGATCGGATTGGACAAAGTAGATCAATATGATAAAATCATTTTATCACCTGGACCCGGCCTGCCAGTTGAGGCCGGGCTGCTGCTTCCGCTGATAAAAAAATATGCGGCCAGCAAGTCCATCCTGGGTGTTTGCCTGGGCCACCAGGCCATAGGAGAGGTATTTGGCGGACGATTGCTGAATCTTTCCACCGTGTATCATGGTGTTGCCATGCCCGTGGAAGTAATTCGCCGGAATGAAACCGGTAATCAGGTGGCAGCCGACCTGTTCGCTGGCCTGCCGGACCAGTTTCCTGCAGGACGCTATCATAGTTGGGTAATAGATCCGGCAGAATTTCCGGACGAACTCGAGGTAACGGCAACGGACGATGAAGGTCATATTATGGCGCTGAGGCATAGGAAGTATGATGT